>CAYNFA010000033.1:0-14478 GCA_964396345.1 uncultured Thalassobaculum sp. | reverse complement strand
CCGCAAGGGATCGACGCAGAATGCGCGGGAGCCTCGACGACACCAATGTGAGCCCTGCCGGGGAGTCGCTCCCGACGGGACGACGGAGGGTCCTGATCATTCACAACCCGAACGCCGGACGGCGACGGCGGCGCCATCGCCTGAAGGATGTGATCGCCGGCCTCGAGCGATCGGGAGCCCGGGTCGAACTGCGGCCCACCGCCGCCGCGGGCGACGCCCTGCGATACGCACATGCCGCTCTGGCCAGTGCGGCCGTGGGGGACGGCCCGGACGTGGTGGTGGCGGCCGGCGGCGACGGTACCGTCAACGAAGTCGTGAACGGCCTCGCAGGCGGCGCGCTCCCGCTCGCCCTGCTGCCGCTCGGCACCGCCAACGTGCTGGCCGCCGAGATCGGCCTGGAGGAGCATCCGGACGAAGTGGTGCGGGCGATCCTGCATGGCCCGGCGGTGCCGATCCACCTTGGGGACGTCAATGGCCGACGCTTCACCCTGATGGCCGGCATCGGCCTGGACGCCGACGTCGTGGCGACGGTCAATCATCGCCTCAAGCGCCGGACCGGCAAGTTCGCCTATGCAGTGGCCACCCTGCTGCGCTGGCTTGAGTACCGCCGCCACCGCTTCCGGATCGAGATCGACGGCGTCCCGCACGAAGCGGCCGCCGCGGTCGTCGCCAACGGCCACTACTACGCCGGCCGCTTCGTGTGCGCCGACGCCGCCCGCCTGACCGATCCGTGGCTGCACGTCTGCCTGTTCGAGAAGCCGGGGCGCTGGCACGCCGCCTTCTACATGGCCGGGTTGTTCGGCGGCTTCCTGCCGCGCTTGAAGAGTTTCCGGGTGGTGCCGGGACGCGACATCGCGATCCTGGAACAGGGGGCTCGGCCGGTGCAGGGCGACGGCGACGTCATCGCCCGCCTGCCGGTGCGGATCCGGCTGTCCGACGAGACCGTGCCGCTGGTCATGCCGGCCGCCGGCTGAGTTGACCCGGCCGGCCTACGAGCTGGCCTCGGCGCCGCGGTCGCGCCAGGCCGCGTCGGCTTCGGCGATGTAGCCGCCGGGGTTGCGCTGCCAGAGCTCACGCACCCGGTCGTTGCGGTGGAGGTACAGTTTGCCATCGACGACGTCGAACACCGTCGGATCAACGTCGTAGGCCTTGCCGAGAGCGACGCCGTACGCCTCGAACCCACCGTACTGCGGGGCGTAGCGCTCGGGATCGTCGAGGAAGCGCATGCGGTTGCGGTCGGACGAGAACCACCACCGGCTCCCCGCCCACACCGCCTCTATCCCGGCTTCGCCGGGGATCGCTTCCAGGTCGACGATGTAGGCCACCGGATCGTAGCCGTGGATCGCCACACCATCATGATTGTTCACGGCAAAGTAGACAGGCCGGGCGAACTCCGCCGGATCCTGCTTGGACAGCGCAACCCCGGTTCCCAAGATCACCAGCAAGAGCAACGCGCGCGCAACGGTCGGGCAGGCAGACATTTCGATACTCCAGACACCAGCCCCAACTCCCGCAAAAAGCGAGATGGGGGTCGGCGGAACGGATTCCAGGCAACGCGCTCTCACGACCGCGAGAGCACCGGATTCCAAACGAGGAGCGGAAGGTCAGTCCTGGCCGCCAGCCACCAGCAAGCCCTCGACCCGCAGGGTCGGAACGTCGACGCCGTACTTGAACACCAGGTCGTCGGCCGGCGTCAGGCTCCGGAAGATGTCGCGGAGGTGCCCGGCCACGGTCATCTCGGAGACCGGGAAGGTGATCTCGCCGTTCTCGATCCAGAATCCGGCGGCCCCGCGGCTGTAGTCACCGGTGACGAGGTTGACCGACGAGCCCATCATCTCGGTGATGTAGAACCCACGCTGGATGTCGGCGATCAGCGCCTCCCGGCTCAAACTGCCCGGCTCCAGGTAGAGGTTGGTCGAGCCGGGGCTGGGCGGCGACCCGGCGCCGCGACCGGCGTGGCCGGTGCTGGCCAGCCCGAGCTGGCGGCCGGTCGCGAGGTCGAGGAACCAGCTGGTCAGCCGGCCGCCCTCGACCATCGCCCGCCTGGCGGTGGCAAGACCTTCGCCGTCGAACGGCTTGGAGCGGAAGCCGCGCGGGCGGTGCGGGTCGTCGACCACCCGGATGCCCGGTGCGAACAGCGCCTCGCCCATGGCGCCTTTCAGGAAACTGGTGCCGCGCGCGATCGCGGCCCCGTTGATCGCCGACGCCAGATGGCCGAGCAGCGACCGCCCGGCGCGCGGATCGTAGACCACCGGGAGAGTGGCGGTCTTCGGCCGGCGCGGGTTGAGACGGGCCACGGCGCGCTCGCCGGCGCGCCGGCCGATCTTCTCGGGCGCCTCGAGATCGGCGTCGAACACCGCGGCGGTGTAGTCGTAGTCGCGCTCCATCTTCTGGCCGGAGCCGGCGACCACCGAGGCGGAGATCGAGAAGCTGGAGCGCCGGTAGGCCCCCGCGAAGCCGTTGCTGGCGGCGAGCGCCACGTCGGTCAACCCCCACGCCGCCTCGGCACCCTCGGAATTGGTCACCCCCGGCACCGCCCGGGCGGCCTCCTCGGCGACCCGGGCGCGCTCGACCAGGGTCTCGGCGGACGGCTCGGTCGGATCGAACATCTCCAGTTCAGGCCAGGTGCCGGCGATCTGTCCTGGCTCGGCGATCCCGGCGTAGCGGTCCTCGGGGGCGGCCCTGGCCATCGCCAGCGCCCGGGTCACCAGCTCCTCGAGCGCGTCGCCCTTGAAGTCGGTCGTCGACACCACCGCCTGGCGGTGGCCGACGAACACCCGCAACTCGACGTCGCGGCCTTCCGAGCGCTCGACCGCCTCCGGCGTGCCGAGGCGCTGCGAAACCGATTGCGACACGCCGTGCGCCATCAGGGCGTCGGCGGAGTCCGCCCCGGCTCGACGGGCCCGCGACAGCAGATCGTCGAGCAGGGAAAGGGCATCGGCGGCAGCGTTATCGGTCATGGACTCGCTCAGGTCGGGTTTCGCGCACTCCCATGCCGAGAGTGGGCGTCGTGGACGGCGTCAATTAGAGTTCCGATCCGGTACGCGCAACCGCGCGCGCTAAAAGGGCGGGACCCATCATGACGCTCGATATGGAACGATTGAAGCGCATTCCCAACGGAAATCCGGCGCGCGCCACCTTCTCCAAGGCCGAGATGGCGCGACGGATCGCGGGGTTGCGCCGTATCCCGGCGGAACTCGACCTGAACGCCGCGATCCTGGCGCCCTGCCACAACATCAACGACCAGCCGGCCCGACGACCTCGCCGAACTCGATGAGCGCCGAGGACCGCCGTTTCGTCGGCGATCATCGCCCTCCGGTCCGGGCGATCCCCGGCGCGTCACGCCGTGGCAGCGGACGCGTCGCCGGCGCCGGCGCCGGCGACGGCGCCGGCCTAGGATACCGGGACGACCCGGCCGGCAAGGCGTTCGACGAAGGGAGCCCTGATGTCCACCGCCCTCTCGATCGCCCTGATCCTGGCCCTCGCGCTCGGCGCCGTCGCCGGCCTGCGCAGCATGATGGTTCCGGCGGTGTTGAGCTGGGCCTGCCAATTCGGCGCCCTTGACCTCATGGGAAGCTGGCTCGGCTTCCTCGCCGACCCCTGGGCGCCGTGGATCACCGGCGCGCTGGCGCTCGTCGAACTGGTGGTGGACAAGCTGCCGGCCACGCCCAGCCGCAAACGCCCAGCCGGGTTCGTCACCCGCCTGGTCATGGGCGCGGTCGCCGGTGCCGCCATCGGCATCGCCACCGGAGCCACCGCTGGCTGGGCGCTCGCGGCGGTGGCCGCCGGGGTGCTGGGGGCGGTCGCCGGTACCTTCGGCGGGGCCGCGATCCGGGCGCGGCTGTCGGCGCGGCTCGGCCGCGACCGGCTGGCCGCCCTGATCGAGGATGCCGTCGCCCTGGCCGCCGCCGTCGCCATCATCGCCGCCGTCCCCTGACTGGTTCCACCCACCCCCTGCCCTAGCGCCCCCTTGCATTGAACCGCCGGCGGCGCTCCGGTATACGGGCGTCGGCTCTGAACGGTGCGGAGGCGGCCATGGCCTACTGGGTGATCGGCGGCGAATACACGGACACCAGCTTCACGCTCATTCGGGGCGGCGACGCCGAGGAGCGGATCGGCCCTTTCAAGGACTACGAGACCGCCAAGTCGGTGTGGGGCAAGCTCGCCTGGCAGCATGTCGACGACGCCCATGTCCGCTACCGCATCCTGCACGAGGAGGCGAGCGAGTTCTGGGTGGTCGGCGGGGTCTACAAGTCGACCGATTTCAGCGAGACCTCGGACGGCTCGCCCGAGGCCAAGATCGGCCCGTTCGAGACCTACGAGCAGGCCAAGGCGGCCTGGGCGCAGAAGGCCTGGGAGACCGTCGACGACGCCCACTCGCGCTGGCGGATCGAGAAGATCAGCCGCTGACCCCGACGCGGCTCCGCGTCACCCGCTGATTCCGACACGATCCCGCGTCACGCGCCGGAACCGCAGAACCAGCGCCGCCCACACCACCGCCAGGCCGAGGGCGAGGCCGCCCCACACCCCGACGCCGCCATAGCCGAGCGGGAACGCCAGGATCACCGCGCCGCCGATCCCGAACACCCAGTAGCCGATGATGGCGATCACCATCGGCACCCTGGTGTCCTTGAAGCCGCGCAGGGCGCCCGCCGTCACCGCCTGGCCGCCGTCGGCGAGCTGGAACAGCCCGGCCATGGCGAGGAAGCCGATCGCCAGCTCGATCGCCGCCGCGCCGTGCGGGTCGCCGGGGTCGAGGAACAGCCCGGCCAGCGGCCGTCCGGCCAGCACGAACGCCAGCGCCATCGGCACCACCACCAGCACGCCGACCACCATCGCCACCCGCCCGGCCCGGCGCGCGCCCTCGACGTCGCCGCGTCCGACCGCCAGCCCGACCCGGATGGTCGCCGCCTGGGCGACGCCGAACGGCACCATGAACGAGATCGCGGTGTACTGGATGGCGACCGCGTGGCCGGCCAGGGCGTCGACCCCGATCAGCCCGACCAGGAAGCCGGAGGCCGCGAACAGCCCGGATTCCGCCAGCTTGGTGAGGCCGATCGGCAGCCCGATCCCCCACACCTCGCGGAACCGCGGCCAGTCGGCGCGCCAGAGCCGCGCCAGCAGGCGGTAGCGCCGCCAGCGCCGGTCGCGCAGCACCACCGCCAGCAGGGCGAGGAACATCGCCCCCTGCACGAGGGTGGTGGCGAGGCCGAGCCCGAACAGTTCCATACGCGGGAAGCCGAACTTGCCGAACATCAGGACCCAGTCGGCGAGCGCGTTGACGCCGATGCCGGCGACCAGGATCCAGAGTGCCGCGCGCGGCCGCGAATGCGCGGCGATGAAGTTCCGCAGCAGGCTGAACCCGGCCATGAACGGAAAGCCCCACATGGCGCCGCGGGCGTAGTCCTGGGCCTGTGCGGCCAGTTCCGGGTCCTGGCCGAGTGCGTGCACCAGGATCGCCTCGGCGTTCCAGAAGTACAGCCACGCCGGCAGCGTCATCGCCACCGCCACCCACAGGCCCTGCCGGAAGGTGCGCCGCACCCCCTTGTAGCGCCGCGCGCCGAGTTCCTGCGCGAACATCGCCGAGGTCGCGAACAGCAGGCCGAGGGTGGTGACGAACACCGGGAAGAACAGGTTGTGGCCGAGCTGGCCGGCGGCGAGCGCGTGCGGGCCGAGATGGCCGGTCATCACCACGTCGGTGGTGTGCAGCGCCATCTGCGCGATCTGGGTCAGCGCGATCGGGACCGACAGCGCGACGGTCGCGCGGATCTCGTCCCCGAGGACGCGACCCGCGCCACCGCCGCCCGCCGCGGACGTGATGGCCATAGGGATCTCCGGGCCACGCCGTCGGGCGACGCGCCGATCCCGCTTTAGGTGTGGGGGCCGGGAGGGTCAAGGGGATTCGCGGCGCGGTTCCGGTCGCCCCCGCCGCGCGAACCCGTTATCACTGGCCGCACTCCCTCAGCTTGTCGACACGAGGCCCCCGATGTTCCTCACCAACCAGGACATGATCGAACTGGTCGAGTGGCGGCGCCGGCTGCACAGCATGCCGGAGGTGTCGGGCGCGGAGGAGCGCACCTCCGCCGAGGTCAGGGCGTTCGTGGCGATGACCGGGCCGGACCGGATCGTCGGCGGGCTCGGCGGGCACGGCGTGGCGGCGGTCTACGAGGGCCGCGAGCCCGGGCCGACGGTGATGGTGCGGGCCGAACTCGACGGCCTGCCGATCGCCGAGCTCGGCGACTTGCCGCACCGCTCGACGGTGCCGGGCCAGGGTCACATGTGCGGCCACGACGGCCACATGGCGACGCTGGCGGCGGTGGCGCGCGGCCTCGGCCGGCAGCGCCCGCGGCGCGGCCGGGTGGTGCTGATGTTCCAGCCGGCCGAGGAGGACGGCTCGGGTGCCGCGGCGGTGATCGCCGATCCGCGGTTCGCCGGGATCGCGCCGGACCTGGCGTTCGCCCTGCACAACGTTCCCGGCCTGCCGCTCGGCGAGGCGGCGCTGGTCGAGGGGCCGGTGAACTGCGCGTCGCGCGGCATGCGGATCGTGCTGACCGGCAAGACCGCCCACGCCTCGATGCCGGAGACCGGGGTGTCGCCGATGGCGGCGATGGCGGGCCTGATGCCGGCGCTGACCGCGCTCGCCAGCGGCGGCCCGATCGACGACGGCTTCGCGGCGGTCACCATCACCCACGCCCGCATGGGCGAGCCGGCGTTCGGCATCGCGCCGGGCCACGGCGAGATCTGGGGAACGCTGCGGACCCTGACCGACGGCCGCATGGCGGCGCTGGTGGCGCGCGCCGAGGCGCTGGCGGCGGCGGCCGCGGAGCAGCTTGGCCTCGGCTGCGAGATCGGCTACCATGACGTGTTCCGGCATTGCGAGAACGCCCCCGAGGCGGTTGTCCATCTGCGCCGCGCGCTCGACGCCGAGGGGGTGCCGCACGGCAAGGGCATGCTGCCGTTCCGGGCGTCGGAGGATTTCGGACGCTTCGGCGACGGCGCGCGCTCGGCGATGTTCTTCCTCGGCGCCGGCGAGAACCACCCGGCCCTGCACAACCCAGACTACGATTTTCCCGACGATTTGATCGGCATCGGCGCCCGGGTGTTCATGCGGACCGTCAGGGACCTGCTGGGCTAGCCGGGCGCTCGCGCACGCGTCCTACCGCGTCCTACCCTTCCATTCCCGCCATCCGGCCGATCAGCGCCCACTGCTCGTCGGTCACCGGCACCACCGACAGGCGCGACTGGCGGACCAGCGCGAAGCCCTCGAGCTCCGGCTCGGCCTTGATGTCGGCGAGCGTCACCGGCGTCTTCACCGGCTCGACCGCCTTGATGGTGACCATGCCGAAGCGCCCCGAGGCGTCGGTCGGGTCGGGATGGTAGGTCTCGATCACCTCGACGATGCCGACGATCCGCTTCTCGTCGACCGAGTGGTAGAAGAAGCCGCGGTCACCGACCTGCATCGCCTTCATGTTGTTGGCGGCCTGGTGGTTGCGCACACCGTTCCAGCCCTCGCCTTCGGCGCCCTTGCGGACCTGATCGTCCCACGACCAGGCTCCCGGCTCCGACTTGAACAGCCAGTACGCCATCGCCCGCCCCCGGCTCAGCCGGCGACGCCGGGGTTGAAGAACGCCTTGCGCCAGCGGGTGATCGTGACGCTCTGGAACAGCCCGGCCTTGGCGAACGGGTCGCCGTCGGCGAACGCCTTGGCGGCGGCCGCGTCGGCGGCGTCGATCACCAGCAGCGAGCCGAGCATGCCCTCGCCGTCCTCGGTCAGCAGCGCGCCGCCCATCAGGATCTGGCTCTCCTTCGACTTGAGGTACTCGATGTGCTCCGGCCGGTTGGCCATGCGGACGTCCATCGAGTTCGGCTTGTCGACGCAGTGGATGGCGTAGAGCATCGGATCCTCCGGTTGCGCGCTGGTCCGCCGAACGCTAGCCGATCGGCGCCCGGCGCGGAAGCGCCGCCGGCCGGGTCAGCCGGTCTCGGCGCCGCGCGGCGGCCGGGCCAGCAGGGCGGCCGCCACTGCCTCCATATCGGCGCCGCGGTTCAGCACCGCGTCGACCGCCGCCGTCACCGGCAGGTCGAGGTCGAGGTCCCGGCCGCGCGCCAGCAGGGCGGCCGCCGTGCCCGCCCCCTCGACCACGCCCCGGCTAGCCGCCAGCGCGGCGTCGCGGGCCATGCCCTCGCCGAGCCGCAGGCCGAAGGCGTAGTTGCGCGACTGCCCGCTGGTGCAGGTCAGGACCACATCCCCGAGCCCGGCCAGCCCCATCACCGTCTCGGCGCGCCCGCCCAGTGCCGCCACCAGCCGCGCCAGCTCTGCGAGGCCGCGGGTGATCAGGGCGGCGCGGGCGTTGTCGCCCAGCGCCAAGCCGTCGGCGATGCCACAGGCGATCGCCAGCACGTTCTTGAAGGCGCCGGCCGCCTCGACCCCGACCATGTCGGTGCTGGTGTAGAGCCGGAAAGTCGGCGAGCCAAGCGCCGCCGCCACCCGCGCCGCGGTTTCGGGGTCGACGGCCGCCACGGTCGCCGCCGTCGGCACGCCGCGCGCCGCCTCGCCGGCGAAGGTCGGCCCGGACAACACCGCGACCGCGCAGCCGGGGGCGGCCTCGGCGATCGCGTCCGACAGCAGCCCGCCGGTCGCCGGGTCGAACCCCTTGGCGCACGAGACCAGGGTGCCGGAGCCGCCCGCCGCCGACCAGGCCGCCGCCACCTCGGCGGCGGCCGCCGCCGGCACCGCCAACAGCGCGATCGGCGCCCGGGCCGCCGACATCTCCCCCGTCACCCGCACGCCCTCGACCGCCTCCGGCCGCCGCGCCCACAGCACCGGCGATCGCCCGGCCCGCCTCGCCAACACAGCCAGCGCCCGCCCCCAGGCGCCGCCGCCGAGCACCGCGAGGTCGGCCGCGACGGAGTCGGACGACGGGCTCATGCCTTCACCGCGCCGGCGCCGATCGACCGGGCGGCATCCGGGTCGAGCGGCCAGCGCGGCCGCGGCCGGAAGTCCAGGCCGTCGACCAGCCCGAGCGCCAGCCGCTCCTGCCCGGCCCAGGCGATCATCGCGGCGTTGTCGGTGCAGAGCGCCAGCGGCGGCGCCACGAAGCGCATCCCGCGGCGCTCGGCCAGGCCCGACAGGGCGGCGCGCAGCGTGCGGTTGGCGGCCACCCCGCCGGCCACAACGAAGGCCCGGCCCGGCCCATGCCCTGCCTCGAACGCCTCGATGGCACGGCCCGAGCGGTCGACCAGCGAGGCCGCGACGGCGGCCTGGAAGCCGGCGGCGAGGTCGGCGCGGGCGCGGTCGTCGAGGCCGTCGCCGAGTTCCTCGACGCGTCGGCGCACCGCGGTCTTGAGGCCGGAGAACGAGAAGTCGCAGCCAGGCCGCCCGAGCATCGGCCGCGGCAGCTCGAAGCGGGTCGGATCACCGGCGGTGGCCGCCCGCTCGACGGCCGGGCCGCCGGGGTAGCCGAGGCCGAGCAGCTTGGCGGTCTTGTCGAACGCCTCGCCGGCGGCGTCGTCGATGGTGGTGCCGAGCCGGCGGTAGCGCCCGACACCCTCGACCGCCAGCAGCTGGCAGTGGCCGCCCGACACCAGCAGCAGCAGGTACGGGAAGGCGACGTCGTCGGTCAGCCGGGCGGTCAGCGCGTGGCCCTCGAGATGGTTGATGCCGAGGAACGCCAGGTCATGGACCAGGGCGATCGCCTTGCCGGTGGTGGCGCCCACCATCACGCCGCCGATCAGGCCGGGGCCGCCGGTCGCCGCCACCGCCGCCAGGTCCGCGAAGCCGATCCCGGCCTCCGCCATCGCCCGCTCGATCACCGCGTCGAGGTGGTCGAGATGGGCGCGCGCGGCAATCTCGGGCACCACGCCGCCATAGGCCCGGTGCTCGTCGAGCTGCGACAGCACCACGCTCGACAGGATGCGCCGGTCGGCCGCCACCACCGCCGCGGCGGTCTCGTCGCAGCTGGTCTCGATTCCCAGGATCGGTCGGCCGGCCGCACCCGGGGCCGGGGCCGAACACGCAGCCGGTTGCTCAATCAACGGCGCCCTCTTTTCGTTCGACCCGCTTCCGTCTACACGATACCGGCATGAGCGCAAACACCGCCCGTTCCGACCCGCTTCTCACCCTCGGCTCCCGCGGCTCGCCCATGGCCCTGCGGCAGACCAGGGAGACGCACGCCCGGCTCGCCGAGGCTTGGCCGGATCTGGCCGCCGACGGCGCCATCGCCTTCCGCGAGATCCGCACCACCGGCGACGCGGTCCGCGACCGTCCGCTGGCCGAGATCGGCGGCAAGGGCCTGTTCATTAAGGAGATCGAGCAGGCGCTGGTCGACGGCCTGATAGACGCCGCCGTGCACTCGATGAAGGACATGGAGACCACCATGGCGGTCGGCACGGTGCTGGCCGCCGTGCTGCCGCGCGAGGATGCCCGCGACGCCTGGATCTCGCCGGTCGCCGACCGCGTCGAGGACCTGCCGCAGGGCGCCCGCATCGGCACCGCTTCGGTGCGCCGCGCCGCCCAGGTGCTGGCCCGGCGGCCCGACCTGGAGATCGTGCTGTTCCGCGGCAACGTCGACACCCGACTGCGCAAGCTGGCGGAGGGCGAGGTCGCGGCCACCTTCCTGGCCGCCGCCGGCCTCAGCCGCCTTGGCATGCTCGACCAGGCGACCCGGATCGTCGGCATCGACGAGATGCTGCCGGCGGTCTCCCAGGGCGCCGTCGGCGTGCAGTGCCGCGACGGCTCGGACTCGCCGCGCGACGCCGACATCCGCCGCCGGATCGCCGCCCTCGACGATACTCCGAGCCGGCTGCGGGTGACCGCCGAGCGCGCCATGCTGGCGACCCTGGACGGCTCCTGCCGGACCCCGATCGCCGGGCACGCCGTGCTCGAGGGCGACCGCCTGACCTTGACCGGCCTGGTGCTGGCGCTCGACGGCAGCGCCACCCACGGCGCCAGCGAGACCGGGCCCGCCGACCAGGCCGAGGCCCTCGGCCGGTCCGTCGGCGAGGCCATCCTCGCCCGCTGCGGGCGCGGGTTCCTGGCCCGCTGAGCGGCGCCGTGCCGCGCCGAGGCACGCTGAGCGACGCCGTGCCGCGCCGGGTCATCGTCACCCGACCGGAAGCGGACTCCCGAACCCTGGCGGAGGCGCTCCGTCGGCGCGGTATCGACGCCGTGCTCGCCCCAATGCTGGTGGTGCGCCCGACCGACGCCCGCATCGACAGCGCCGAGCGCTATCGCGCCGCGGTCGTCACCAGCGGCAACGGTATCGACGGGTTGGCGGCCGCCACCACACACCGATCGCTGCCGGTCTTCGCGGTCGGCGAGGCGACCGCCGGGCGGGCGCGCCTGCACGGTTTCCAGCCCGTTGTCGCCGCCGACGGAACCGGTGCGGCGCTGGCCGATTTGCTGATGGAGCGGCTGCGTCCCGGTGACGGGCCGATCCTGTGGGCGAGCGGGGATGAAATACGCGTGGATCTCGCGGCGGAACTGGGCGGCCGGGGGTACGCGGTCGATCGCGTGGTGGTGTACCGCGCCGAGCCGGCGGCAGCCCTCCCGGCGGCGGCCGGCGCAGCCTTGGCGGACGGCTCGGCCCAGGGCGTCCTGTTTTTCTCTCCCCGCAGCGCAAGCCGCTTTGTTAGTCTGGTGACCGATGCCGGACTGGCGTTTCGCGCGGCGACGATGAGCGCGCACTGCCTGTCGCCCGCCGTGGCCGTCGCCGTCCGGGCCCTCCCCTGGGCGGCGGTCCGGATGGCGGTGCGACCGACACGCGACGATTTGCTGGCGACGCTGGACGACGGTCCGGCGCCTGCCCCGGACTGACAGGAGCTTGCCATGGCCGACACGCCGAAGGGCGACCACAACGCCCCCACCGACGCCGCCGAGCCGATCCGCGCCGCCGAGCCGATCCGCGCGGGCGAGCCATCCGGTCCGGTCGAGGCCGGGCCAGGGCGGGAGCCGGCAGCGGATGGCGACGCCGGGCCGTGGTCGCCGGCGGGGCCGGATCCCGAGGACCGCGCCGCCGGGGCGGCCCGCGCTGAGACGCCGTCCGGCGGCGGCGGACGGCGCCTGCTGGTGCTGGCGATCCTGATCGTCGTCGCCGTCGGCGGGGCCTACGCGACCTACCCGATGTGGCGCGGCCAAGTGGCACCCCTGGCGGCGAACCTCGGCATCACCCTGCCGGAGGTCGAGACCGCCCAGACTCCGGATCCGGCGCCGTCGAGCCCCGCGACTGCGCCGACGTCAACCCCCGACACCGCTGCAACCCCCGACACCGCTGCAAGCCCGGACACGGCGACCGCGGCGGCCCCCGCGACCGACCAGCCCCCGGCGCCGGATCAGGCGCCGCCACCGGTGGCCGAGGCGCCGGCCGACACCGCCGCTGGGTCATCCGCCGGAACCTCCGCCGGAACGTCCACCGAGACACCCGCCGCCGCGACCGAACCGGCACCGGCCGGCGATGAGGGTCGGATCGAGGAACGGCTGGCCACCGTCGAGCAGCGACTGGCGGAGATCGCCGACCGGCCGGCCGATGCGCCCGCCGGCGACCCCGAGGCGCTGGCGCCGATCGAGGCCCGGCTGGACAGCCGCGTCGACGAGCTTGCCGGCCGGCTGGCGGCGGTCGCCGATGAGGTCGCGATCGTGCGCGAGGCCCTCGCCACCAGCGGTGGCGGCGAGGGCCTTGGCCCGCAGGCGGCGCAGCTGTCCGACCGGCTGCAGGGGTTGACCGGGCGGGTCGACGCCCTGGAGCAAACGCCGGCCGCCCCGCGGGTCGAGCCTGAGCGCGTGGACGCATTGGAGGCGTCGCTGCAGGCCCGGATCGACACCCTCGGCAGCAGTCTCGACAGCGAGGTCCGCAAGAGCGCCGAGGACGTCATCCGCCTGGAGACCCGGATCGCCGACCTGGAGGGACGACTGGCGGACGTCAGCAAGGCGCTGGAGAGCACCCGGAGCGGCCGCGAGAGAGCCGGGGCGTTCCTGCTGGCGGCCAACCAATTGTCGGCCACCGCCGCCACCTCCGCTGGTTTTGACGCCGAAATCGCCGCACTGCGCGCCACAATATCGGCGGATCCGGAGGCGGCGGCGGCGCTCGACGCCCTGGAGCCGCACACCGGCGGCGTGCCGTCGCTGGCGGTGCTGCACAACCGCTTTGCCGCGACCGCCGCCGCCGCCGTCGACGCCTCGCTGGTCGGCAGCGGCGAGGGCGTGATCGGCCAGGCGCTGACCCGGATGGCGTCGCTGGTCACCCTGCGGCGCACCGCGAGCGACGCCGGCGACGGCGTTGACGCGCTGCTGGCGCGGGCCGAGGCGGCGCTGGCGGCCGGCGACCTCACGGCGGCGGTGGCGGAGATGCGCAAGCTGACCGGCGCCCCGGCCGAGGTCAGCGCCGCGTGGCTTGCCGACGCCGAGGCCCGTCTCGCGGTCGACGCCGCCGTGCGCGGGCTGCAGGCCCGGGCCCTGACCGGCGTGGCGGGGGGCTGAGGCGATGCAGCGATCGATCCTCTACCTCATCCGCCTCGTCATCCTGGTGGCGGTCGCGGTCTGGCTGGTGCGCAACCCCGGCGACATCCGGATCGACTGGCTGGGCTGGCGGCTCGAGACATCGTTCGCGCTGTTCCTGGTGGTTGCCGGCCTGCTGATCTGGCTCGCCAGCGTCGGCGTGCGGATGCTGTCCGGCGCCGTCGGCGCGCCCTGGGCGGTGTTGCGCCGGCGCGCCGACCAGCGCCGCGAGGCCGGGTTCCGGGCGCTGACCAAAGGTCTCGCCGCGGTTGCCGCCGGCGACGCCGAGGAGGCCCGTCGCCAGGCGCGCGAGGCCGACCGCCTGCTGCGCGACCCGAGCCTGACCCGCCTGCTGTCGGCGCAGGCCGCCGCCCTGCACGGCGACACCGCCGCCGCCGCCAAGTACTTCGCGGCGCTGCGCGACAACGACGACACCGCCTTCCTGGGGCTGGCCGGGCTGCTGCGCCAGGCGATCGCCCGCGGCGACGAGCCCCGGGCGCTCGAGCTGGCGGAGGAGGCGCACGCGCTGCGCCCGGACGCGCCGCTCGCCGCCACCACCCGGCTCTACGGCCGGGCCCGGGCGGGGCGCTGGTTCGACGCCCAGGTGGCGCTCTACGACGCCGTCAAGCGGCGGATCGTGTCGGAGAGCGACGGCCGCCGGCACCGCAGCGCCCTGCTGGTGGAGCGCGCCCGCGAAGCGCTCGCCGCCGACAAGGTCGACGAGGCGCTGGCCCACGCCGCCAAGGCCCGCGAGTCGGTGCCCGGCTTCGTGCCGGCGGTGGCGCTCGAGGCCGAACTGCTGGCCCGCACCGGCAAGGGCAGGCGCGCCCAGCGGCTGATCGAGGAAACCTGGCCGAAGAGCCCGCACCCGGCGCTGGCGGCGGCGTATGACGCGGCGATCGGCGATGGCGGCCCGATCGAGCGCTTCAAGCGGCTGCACGCCCTCGCCAACCGCGCGCCCGACCACCCGGAGAGCCGGATGACCG
>CAYNFA010000032.1:0-14654 GCA_964396345.1 uncultured Thalassobaculum sp. | reverse complement strand
CATGACTGCAGGGCAGCGCCCTGGTCGTCGAGCACCGTGCCACGCAGTGTCGGCAGGCTTTGCAGGGTCTCGGTCGGGTTGCGGATCTCGCCGGCGACCAGCAGCAGCGGGACGCTTCCTTCCTGCTGGCGTTGCACATAGACGTTCTGCAGGATCAGTCCCTCGCCCGGCACCTCGACGTGCAGGCCCACCGTGTCGTAGAGCAATGCGGTGGCCGGCCAAGCCTCCACCAGAGAGTCGCGCGCCGCGAACAGGATGGCCGGAATTGCCACCGTGGCGGCCGTCAGCACCAGCAACGCCACCGGGAGGCGCCGGCCGGGCCGGGTCGGAGATCGCGGCCCGCGGAACCGCGACACGCCACCGAGCGGCGGTGGATCGTCGTCCAACCGGGCGCGCAGTCCGCCGAGCCCGATCTCGTCCTCGTCGAGCGCTGGTTCCTCGGGGAGATCCTCCGCGTGCTCCGGTTCCGGCAGGGGCACTGTCTTCGCTTTGGGCTTGGGCTTCCCCTTCGGCTTACCCTTGGGTTGAGCTTCCTTCTTGCCGGCCGGTGGATCCTGGCGTTCCGGCTTGGCCTTGGCCGGCTCCTGGAACCATTCGTGCGCGCATTGGCTGCAGCGGAGCTTTCGCCCGGTGGTCCCCAGCGCCTTGTCCGGCACCTTGAACTTCGATTCGCATTTCGGGCAGGTAACCCGCATCCGCCGCCTCGTGGTCCGATCCGCGGTACGGAGTATAGCGCGCGCGCCGGCCCCCGCCACGGCTGCATCCGCCGGCCGCCCCACGACAGGGGCGCCGCGTCTTTCTTTCGCCACGGCCTTCGTCCAAGATCGGTTCGAGTCGACGGTCGAGGGCACCCGTCGACGCCGAGAGGTCGCGAGGGCGAGAAGCTAGGTGGTCCGCTTCGAGAACGTGTTCATGCGCTACGATGGTGGGCCCGTCATCCTGCGCGATGTGTCCTTCGAGCTGCAGCCGGGCAGCTTCCATTTTCTCACCGGCGGCAGCGGGGCGGGCAAGTCGACGTTGCTGCGGCTGATGTATCTCGGCGCCCGTCCGGTCTCCGGCACCATACGCCTGTTCGATCGGGACGTGTCCCGGCTGCGGCGTTCGGAACGACCGGCGTTGCGCCGGCAGGTCGGCGTGGTGTTCCAGGACTTCCGGCTGCTACCGCACCTGTCGGCGCTCGACAACGTGGCGCTGCCGCTGCGGATCGCCGGCACCCGGGAATCGTTGATCCGCGAGCACGTGCCGGAACTGCTGGCGTGGGTCGGGCTGAGCGGCCACCTCGACGCGCTCCCCGCGACCCTGTCGGGCGGCCAGCAGCAGCGGATCGCGATCGCCCGCGCCGTCATCGGCCGGCCGAGCCTGCTGCTCGCCGACGAACCGACGGGGAATGTCGACGACCGAATCGCCGTCCGGCTTCTGTACCTGTTCGAGGAGCTGAACAAGATGGGCACCACCGTCCTGATCGCGACCCACAACGAGTCGATCGTGAAGCGGTTCGACCACCCGCGCCTGCATCTGGAAGGCGCCCGCCTGACCAGGGTCGCGATGAACGCCGGGGGTGCGGTGGCGGTGTCTGGTCCGGCCGTCGCGCGGCCGAGTTGACCATGTGGGGCCGCAACGACCTCGCGCTCGGCCGCGACCCGTCGACACGCTTCCTCCCCGGGTTGCTGGCGGTGCTGGTGTATCTGGCGGTGCTCGCGGCGATCGGCGGGCTGACCGCCCAGAGCTTCGTGTCTGACTGGGACCGTCGGCTCGCCGGCACCCTGACGGTGCAGATCCCGCCGGCGGTGGCCGCCGACGCCGAGGGCTCGTCGGCGCTCTCCGACGAGCGCCGTGATGCCGTCCTTCGGCTGCTGCGGGTAACCCCGGGGATCGCCGAGGCCCGGCCGATACCAGAGGCCGAGGCCGCCGCCCTGCTGGAGCCCTGGCTCGGCCCGGAATTGGTCGGGACGCTGCCGATGCCGACCCTGGTGGACATAAGGCTGGCGCACGGGCAGCCGCTCGACCAGGACGCGCTCGCCGAGCGCCTGGAAAACGCCGCGCCGGGCACCACCCTCGACGATCACGCGCGCTGGCTGTCGGAAGCCCGGGCGCTCGGCCGGTCGATCGCCGCGACCGGGCTGCTGGTGATCGTGCTGGTGTCGCTCGCCGCGGTCACCGCCGTGGTGTTCGTGGTCCGCACCGGGCTTGGCGTGCACTACGACGAGATCGAAATCCTGCACCTGATCGGCGCGCCCGACCGCTTCATCGCCGCCCAGTTCCAGCGCCATACCGGCCGGCTTGCCGCCGTCGGCGCCGCCATCGGCGCCGTCCTGGCGGCGCTCACCGTGATCGGCCTGCGCTGGGCCGCCGCCGACACCATCGCCGAGACCGGGCCCGCCGGCCTCGCCAGCCTGGTCGCGTCGATCGAGTTCGGGTTCCTCGACTGGGTCACCATCGCCGCCCTGCCGGTCGTCGTGACCGGGGTCGCCACCGCGACCGCCCGGGCGTCGGTCCTGCTGTCGCTCGCGCGCCTGACCTGAGCGATCGCACGCCGCCGCTACCGTTTTCGTCGCGAGCCTGAGGGTACCGGGTACGGGCTCCGCACCGGCTTCATCATCGTCATGCTGTCGCTGGCGACCGCCTGGGGCATCGGGCTGGTTCGCTACGCCGACCGCATTCCGACCGAGGCCGCGGCACCGGCGGAGCCGGCCGACGCCATCGTGGTGCTGACCGGCGGCAGCAAGCGGATGGACGCCGGGGTGGCGCTCCTGACCGCCGCGAAGGCGCCGGTGCTGTTCGTGTCGGGGGTCGATCACCGGGTCGATCCGGCGCGCATCCGCGACCTTGTCACCGATTCCGGGGAGAATTTGGACCAGGCGACCATAGACTGCTGCATCGTGCTCGGGTACGGCGCTTCCGATACGCTGGGAAACGCCCGGGAAACCGCGCTCTGGGCCGGCGCCACCGACCGCAAGGCGTTGATCCTGGTGACGTCGAACTACCACATGCCGCGCGCCTGGCTGGAATTCGAGCACGCCTTGCCGGGGGCAAGGCTGGTCTCCTACCCGGTGGTCCCGGCGGACGTTCGCATGGACGCGTGGTGGCGCTGGCCCGGCACCTTCGGCCTGGTCGCCAGCGAATGGACCAAGTTCATCTTCGCCCGGGTGCGGATCGCGCTGGCCAGCATCGTGTCCGCGTCGGCCCCGAGCGGCACCTGACGCGGATCGGAACATCACAAGAACAATTATTTGATCCGCGGCCATCCACGCACTATCGTATAAGGCCGTTCTCCGACGACGCGGGTGTGTGATGCAGGATCCGGCGCCGATAAGCCGACAGATCTGGGACATGAAGTACCGGCTTCGGCTGGACGGCGAGCCGGTCGAGGCAACGCCCGAGGATTCCTGGCGCCGAGTGGCGGCGGCGCTGGCCGAGGCCGAGACCCCCGAGGCACGCGAGCACTGGGCCGGGCGGTTCTTCGAGGCAATGGAGGGCTACCGCTTCCTGCCGGCTGGCAGAATCCTCGCCGGCGCCGGCACCGGCCGATCGGTGACGCTGTTCAACTGCTTCGTCATGGGCACGATCCCGGATTCCATGGAGGGAATCTTCGAGTCGCTGAAGGAAGCGGCTTTGACCATGCAGCAGGGCGGCGGCATCGGCTACGACTTCTCCACCGTGCGACCACGCGGCGCCCCGGTTAAGGGGGTGGGCGCTGACGCCTCCGGCCCATTGTCGTTCATGGACGTCTGGGACGCGATGTGCCGGACCATCATGAGCGCCGGCTCACGGCGCGGTGCCATGATGGCGACGCTGCGCTGCGACCATCCCGACATCGAGGATTTCGTGGAAGCCAAGCGCGATCCGGCGCGGCTGCGGATGTTCAACCTCTCGGTCCTGATCACCGACCCGTTCATGGCGGCGGTCGAGGCCGACGCCGACTGGGACCTGACGTTCGACGGCACCGTGTTCCGGACCCTGAAGGCGCGCGCGCTTTGGGATCGGATCATGGCCACCACCTACGACGTCGCCGAGCCCGGCGTGATCTTCATCGACCGGATCAATCGCCGCAATAACCTCTGGTATTGCGAGACCATCGCCGCGACCAATCCCTGCGTTGCCGGCGATACATGGGTTCACACCGCCGACGGCCCCGCTTTGGTCCGCGATCTCGTCGGTCGGCCGTTCGCCGCCCTGATCGACGGGGTTCCGCACACCAGCACCGGGCAGGGCTTCTTCGCCACCGGCGTGAAACCGGTGTACCGGCTCCGCACGGCGGAGGGGGTCTCGCTGCGCTTGACCGCTGACCACCGGGTCCGCCGGGTGACCGAGCGTACGCGCTGGCGCACGGAGAGCGACTGGATCGCCGCCCGCGAGTTGCGCGAGGGCGACGAGGTCGTGCTGCACGATCACGGCGAGACCGTGTCGTGGGACGGGCCGGGGACCTTCGAGGAGGGTTATCTGCTCGGCCTGCTGCTGGGTGACGGAACGCTGAAGGCGGACAAGGCTGTCCTGTGCGCATGGCCGGGCCGGGCCGTCGTCAACGGCGGGTTCGAGCGACCCGGCGTGTTCGCCGTCATGGTCGAGGCGGAGCGCGCGGTGCGGGCGCTCGGCCATCGCGGCGACTTTGCCGGCTGGATGGAGATCGCCGAGCGCGGCGAGCGGCGGATGTCGACGGCCGCCGTCAAGGCGCTCGCCCTGCGTTTCGGTATGGCGCCGGGCGCCAAGGCGGTGACGGAGGCGATCGAGCGTGGATCCGCCGAGTGCTACCGGGGCTTCCTGCGCGGCCTGTTCGACGCCGAGGGCAGCGTGCAGGGAAGTCAGAGCAAGGGCGTCAGTATCCGCCTGTCGCAGTCGTCCCTCGAGGATCTGCAGGCGGTGCAGCGGATGCTGCTGCGCCTCGGCGTCGTCGCGCGCCTCTACGCGTTCCGGCGCACGGCGGGCGTTCGCACCATGCCGGACGGTCGAGGCGGCAGCGCCGACTACGCCCATCGCGCGCAGCACGAGCTCGTGGTGTCGGGCGGCAATCTCGTACGCTTCGCCAGGCGCATCGGATTCGCGGACACCGAGAAGTCGACGTTGCTGAACGCCAGGCTCGGCTCGTATCGCCGGGCGCTCAACAAGGAGCGCTTCGTCTTCCGGGTCGCCGGGATCGAGCCCGATGGGGAAGAGACGGTCTACGACGCCACGATCCCCGGGCCGAGCGCCTTCGACGCCAACGGTCTGGTCGTCCACAATTGCGGCGAACAGCCGCTGCCGCCCTACGGCGCCTGCCTGCTCGGCTCGATCAACCTGGCGACGCTGATCAACCGGCCGTTCGAGCCGGACGCCGCCCTCGACGAGGCGGCTCTGGCCGAGATCGTGCCGGTCGCGGTCCGTATGATGGACAACGTCGTCGACGTCTCGCGCTTCCCGCTCGCCCAGCAGGCCGCCGAGGCGAGGGCGAAGCGGCGGATCGGCCTCGGCGTGACCGGGCTCGCCGACGCGCTGATCTTCTGCGGCCTGCGCTACGGCTCGCCGGAGGCGGTCGCCACCACCGAGCGCTGGATGGCGTTGCTGCGCCGCCATGCCTACCGGGCCTCGATCGACCTGGCCGTCGAGAAGGGGCCGTTCCCGCTGTTCGAGGCCGGGCCCTATCTCGCCGGGGAGGCGGTGCGTGAGCTCGACGCGGACCTGCGAGACGCCATCGCCGCGCACGGCATCCGCAACGCCCTCGTCACCTCGATCGCGCCGACCGGCACCATCTCGCTGTTCGCCGACAACGTGTCGTCGGGGCTGGAACCGGTGTTCAGCTTCACCTACGACCGAACCGTGCTGATGCCCGACGGCTCGCGCCGGACCGAGGAGGTGAGCGACCTCGCCTACCGCCTGTACCGCGACCTGAAGGGGCCGGACGCGGCGCTCACCCCGGCCTTCGTGAACGCCCAGGGCCTCGCCCCGAGCGACCATGTCGTGATGCAGGCGGCGGTGCAGAAATACGTCGACAGCTCAATCTCCAAGACCATCAACTGCCCCGTGGACATCGCCTTCGAGGCGTTCAAGGACGTTTACCGGCAAGCCTACGAATCCGGCTGCAAGGGCTGCACCACCTACCGGCCGAACGACGTGACCGGGTCGGTGCTCGCCACCCGGCGCGAGGAGCCGGAGCAGGCGGACCCGGTCCCGCCGGAGGAGCCGAACGGGACGGCGACGATCCTGGCCGACGGAAGGGCGGTCGTGCACCTTACCCGGCCGCTGGACCGGCCGATGGCGCTGCCGGGCGAGACCTACAAGATCAAGTGGGCGGACAGCGACCACGCCATCTACATCACCGTCAACGACATCGAGCAGGATGGCCGGCGCCGGCCGTTCGAGGTGTTCATCAACTCCAAGAACATGGAGCATTTCGCCTGGACGGTGGCGCTGACCCGCATGATCAGCGCGGTGTTCCGGCGCGGTGGCGACGTCTCGTTCGTGGTCGACGAGTTGAAGGCGGTGTTCGACCCGCGCGGCGGCCAGTGGCTGAAGGGCAAGTACGTTCCCTCCCTGCTCGCCGCGATCGGCGAGGTGATCGAGACCCACATGCTCGCCATCGGCTTCCTTAAACACCGCGAGGGCAGGGTCTCCGCGAAGGATCCGGTAGCGATCCGCGAGGCGGTCAACCAGGGCGCCGTTCCCGGCCAGTGCCCGAGCTGCGGCTCGCTGGCCATGGTCCACCAGGAGGGTTGCGCGCTCTGCACCGCGTGCGGCTACTCCAAGTGCAGCTAGCGGGGCCTCGCCGGCACCCTCTTGCAAATCCGGTTGCGCCGGCTCCAAATCGTTCGGACGCGCGCGCCCTCCGATGGCAGTGACGCGTTGGCGAGGTGAGACGGCTTGAGCGATTCCTGGCTGCGCTTCTGGGACCGGCCGAACGCGATCTACGCGAACGACCGTCATCTGCGGGTGCACTGCGCGCGCATCGCCGATGACATTCTGTCGGTCCTTCCGGGTCGCAGCGGGCTGCGGGTCCTCGACTACGGCTGCGGCGATGCGCTCGACGCCGCCAGGGTCGCCGCCCGTACCGATCAACTGTACCTCTACGATGCCGCGCCGTCGGTCCGCGAGCGGCTCACGGCCGCGTTCGCGGGCGTTGCGGCGATCGCCGTGATCGATGACGCCGGGCGGGCGGCCCTGCCCGACGGCTCGATCGACGTCATCGCCGTCTCCTCGGTAATCCAGTACGTCGAGCGCGACGACCTGCCGGGACTCCTGGCGTCGTTCCGCCGACTGCTGACCCCAGATGGGCTTCTGGTGATTGCCGACGTGATCCCGCCGGACTGCCGCGTGGTCGACGACGTCCGCTCGCTGCTGGCGACCGCGGCGCGAAACGGCTTCCTGATGGCGGCGGCGGTCAGCCTCGGCGCCACTCTGCTCTCCGACTACAGCCGCTTTCGCCGGCGGCTCGGGTTGGCGACCTACGACGACGCCCAGATGCGTGCGGTGCTCGCCGGGACCGGCCTGTCGGCCGAACGGCGCGAACGGAACTTCGGGTTCAACCCGGCGCGGCGGACCTATCTTGCCCGGCCGCGTTGAGCGTAGCGGGCCCCTTGCCCGGCCTCGCGGGGCACGCTAAACGCTGGTGAGGTGGCGTTTGAGACCTCCACGCCGCCGCAGGTCGTCACTCGGTGCGCGGGTCGCCGCGCGAGACCGGGAGCCTACGATGACCGAATCCGCCGCCATCCGCGCATCGACAACCGCCGGATCCGGTCCGATCGGAAGCGACCGGGTCGTGAGCGCAGCTGCGATCCTCTACGATTCGCGAGGCTTCGACGCCGGTCGCGAGCGGCTGACGGGCCTCGCCGTCGCCAGCGCCGGATTCCTGGCGGCGCATGTCGAGCACGCCGCGCCCGGTCCGCTTTGGCTTCACCCGACCGACGAAGGCACCGATGCCGCTGCCTTCCGGGGAAGGTTCCCGACCGACCGGCCGGTCGAGGTGATTCACCGCCTCGACACCCGCCGCCTCGCCGAGCCGGGCGCCCTGTTCGTGCCGGGGCCCGTGCTCGCTCCCTTCGCTTGGCGGCGTCGGGTGATCGGCGACGCCGCGTTCTCCCTAACCGGCATCACCCACACCATGTCGACGGGTCGGGCCCTGGACGCGGTTCGCGATCTGCTGGTGGCGCCGACCCAATCCTGGGATGCCCTGATCTGCACCTCGCGGGCGGTACGCGACCTGGTTGGCGGCGTGCTCGAGCGGCACGCCAGCCACCTTGCGGAACGCAACGGCGGCGCCATCGTCCCGGCACCGGTGCAACTCCCGGTGATCCCTCTCGGGATCGATGCGCCGGTGATCGCCGACGGTGAGCGGGCGCGCTTCCGGGCCGATCACGGGGTGCCGGACGATGCGGTCGCTGTGTTGTACCTCGGCCGCCTGTCGGCTCATGCCAAAGCCCATCCCCTGCCGATGTTCCGGGCGCTGGGGCGGGCGGCGGAACGCACATCACGCCCGATCGTTGCGGTGCTCGCCGGCTGGTATCACGACGCCGAGACCCGTCTCGCCTTCGAGGCAACCGCAGCCGCGCTCGCCCCCACGGTCCGCGTCGTCATGGTCGACGCCCGTCCGCCTGACTCCAAGCGATCGGCGCTGGCCGGCTCCGACCTGTTTCTGTCGCTGGCCGACAACCTTCAGGAAAGTTTCGGTCTGACGCCGCTCGAGGCGATGGCAGCGGGCCTGCCCTGCGTCGTCACCGACTGGGATGGCTACCGCGACACGGTGCTCGACGGTGAAACCGGATTCCGGGTGCCGGCCGCGCTGCCGCCCGCCGGGCTCGGCGCCGATCTCGCCTGGCGGCGGTTGCTGGGGGTGGATGACGACTCGGTTTTGCACGCCCTGACCTGCGAGGTCGTCGCCATCGACACCGAGGCCGCCGCCGAGGCGATCGCCCGGCTCGCCGACGATCCGGCGCTGCGCCAGCGCCTGGGCGTGCGGGCGAGCGCCGGGCTAGGTCCTTCGCCTGGCCGCGGGTGATCGCCGCCTATGAGGAACTGTGGGCCGAGTTGGCAGAGCGGCGTGTCGCCGCCGGGCTTATCCCAGGCCGGGAACCGTCCACGGCCGTCGACCCGTTCGCGGCCTTCGCCGGCTACGCCACGCCAGGCAGCGCGGTGGCGCTGCGGATCGAGACGGTGGCGGGGCTCGACCCGATCACGGAACTGACCCGGATCGCGGCTCTGCCGAAGGCGGCCATCGATCCCCGATTGCCGGTGGACGCGGTTGGACTGCTCGAGCTTCTGGACCGCCATGGCGCCCTGACCGTGCCGCTCGACCAGTCCGCCGACCGCCTGCGCGCCCAGCGCGCCGGGCTGCGGGCGGCGTTCTGGCTTGCGCACGCCGGAATCGTGCGGATCACACCGGTTTGAGCGCGGATTGGCGAACCCGACGGTCCGCTCGAGCGTTCTCCCTACCCCGTTCTCGGAGGTCAGCATGTTCCTTGTCCCGTTGAAGGGCCTTGCTCTCGCCGTCGCTCTGGTGCTCGCTGCGGCGCTGCCGGGAACCAGCGCGAGGGCTGCCGACGGCGATTGGTTGACCGCCCTGTCGGGACCGCTCGCCGACGCCGGCTACCGACTGGCGTGGAAGAGCATGACACTCGACCCGTCGAAGGGGCGGGTGCGGGCACGCGGTGTGACCAGCACCAACCGGGCGGGCCGGGTGGTGGCGCGTATCGACTCCCTGGCGGTCGACCGGCCGCGGGCCGGACCGGGCGGCGGGTGGTCCGCCGACGCGCTGGTCCTTGAGAAGATCGAGATTGCGGATCGGGTTCGGACCGTCATCGACCGGCTGGTGGTCACCGGCCCGGACCTGGGCTCGGTTGCCCGCCTTGTGACAGCGGTCATGGCACCGATGGCGGCCGACGGCGCCGATGCCCGGCCACTCGACGTCGATCGCGTCGAGATCCAGGGACTTGTTCAGGAATGGACCGGCGACGGCGGGGAGCGGCTGTCGGCGTCGGCCCGCTCGCTCAGGATCACCGGCCTGCAAATCGACCCGGCAACGTTCGCGGTGGCCGGGGATCTGAGCCTGATCCGACCGCTGTCGGCTCTCGCCGGAGTGCGGGTCGGCCTGCTCGAGGCGGAGGGCGCGCGTCTGCGTTCCTCGCTGACGGGGAGCACCGAGATCGCCCGCCAGTGGGTCAAGAACACCGCCCGCATCCCCGGGCGCTCCGGCACGCTGCAGTTTGGAAACGAAGGCATGACGCTGCTGCCGGGCGGGCCCGACGACCCGATGGCACCGCTCCTGGCAGCGCTGTTCCCGCCCCATGGGGTGGTTACCTCGCAAACCTCGGGCGATGTCGTCTACGATGTCGCCCAGGGTCTGGTCGACTATCGCCAGCATACCGGGATCGACGGCTTCGGCCTGCTGGCTATCCGGGGCGACGCGCGGGGCCTTCCGAACCTGACGGTGGCCGACTGGGAGACCATCCGGGACGACGACCCGCGCCTGACCGACGCCCTGGTGAACGACCTCTCGATCGCGGTCACCGACGATGGCGGCGTCGACAGGGTGATCGCGACGATGTCGAACGACCGGACCGTTCCCGCGGCCGAGCGCCGCGCCGCCTTCGCGCTGCAGTTCGACGCCCTCGGCCAGGGCTTCAACCCGAGCCGTGATCCGCTGTTCGCGTCCTGGCTGCACGCTGTACGGGACTTCGTACGGGTCGGCGGCACGCTGGCGCTGGCTGCCGCCCGGCCGATTCCGATCGCCGGGCTGACCGACCATGAGATTGCGCTCGAGGCCGGCACCCTGAGCCGCCTCGCCGACCGCTATGGCCTGTCGCTTGAGCGGCGATGATCGGTTCCGACGGCGCCGCGATCAGCGCCAGGAGCTCTTCGAAGCATGATCGGCGTGCTGATCGCGGATGGCCAGCACTTCCGGCAAGGCGTTGCAGAAGACGGGGACCAGGCTCGGGTCGAAATGGCGGCCCGACTCTGCCGTGATATAGGCAACCGCCTCTTCGACCTCCCAAGCCTTCTTATAGGGCCGCTCCGAAGTCAGCGCATCGAACACATCCGCCAGAGCAACGATCCTCCCTGCCAGCGGGATTCGCTCGCCTGCCAGTCCCTGCGGGTAGCCGGATCCGTCCCATTTCTCATGATGGCTCAGCGCGATCCCTCGGGCCAAGTCCAGCAGGTCGGTCGCTTCCCCCGACAGGATGTCGGCGCCGATGAAGACGTGTCGCTTCATGACCTGCCATTCCTCGGCGGTCAGCCCGCCCGGCTTGAGCAGAATCTCATCGGGGATTCCGATTTTGCCGATGTCGTGCATCGGGCTGGCGTGAAGCATCAGCTCGGTAGCCTCGGTCGACCAGCCGCTGCGTTCCGCCAGCAGGGCCGCGATCTTGCTCATCCGCAGAATGTGATTGCCGGTCTCGTTGTCTCGGTATTCAGCCGCGCGTCCAAGGCGTCGGACGACCTGTAGGCGCGTCTCCCGCAGTTCGAGGGTGCGTTCCTGAACGAGCTCCTGGAGAACGCTCTTCTGGGTCCACACGAAGCGGTGAGCGAGGTGCGCTTCCAGCGAGTTTCGAACCCGCGCCATCAGCTCTGCCCGGTCGAACGGCTTGGTGACGTAGTCCCGGGCGCCCGCCTCGAAGGCCCTCAGGAGAAATTCGCTCGATGTCTGCGCGGTGAGCACGATGACGGGCGGGACCAGCGGCGAGTCGAGTTCCCGCAGCTGCTTCATCACCCCGTAGCCATCGAGGATCGGCATGTTGAGGTCGAGCAGAATCAGACCTGGGTTGAGCCTCGCGCAGGCGTCCAGGGTCTCGCGCGGATCATCGATCTGCACGAGGTTGGTGTAACCTTCGGCCCGCAGCATCTTGCCGAGCAGCTTCAGGTTGTTTGGCTCGTCATCGACCGCGATGATCGGCGAGGCCTTGAGGTTCGGGAACTCCGGGTTCATCCCCGCCCTCCTTCCGCCAGGACCGCGCCGAACGGGCCACAGGGCGGCTCGTGATGCGCCCGGCGGTCGCCGGGACGCCGGCGGTCCGGCAACAGCAGCAGCCGTTCGACCGCCGCCAGGAACTCGGGAATGTCGATCGGCTTGATCAGGTAGTCGCGAAAGCCGGCGGCCTTGGCCTTCTGGACATCCCTTTCCATGGCCGCGGCCGAGATCGCGATCACCGGGATGGCGTGTGTGGCGGGATCGGCATTCAACCGCGCCATCACCTCCAGGCCGTTCATCCCCGGCATGTTGATGTCCAGCAGGATCAGCTCGGGGCGGTGTGCGCGCGCGAGTTCCAGCCCGAGCGCTCCGTCCTGGGCTTCGATCAGCGTGATCTGGGGATGCCGCGCCAAGGCAAAGCGCACCAGTTTCAGATTTGCCGCGTTATCCTCGATGTAAAGGACCTTGGCGGTGGTAAACCGGCTGGCGGACCGGATGCGGGGCGCCGGGTGGGCCGTCACGGGCGCGGGCTCGGCGGCCGGCAGTTCGATCCAGAACGTGCTGCCGGCACCGGTGGCGCTGTCCACGCCGATCTGGCCATCCATGGCCTCGGTCAGCCGCTTGCATATCACCAGCCCGATGCCGGTGCCCTCGATGTCGGTGCGCTCCGCCCCCAGCCGGTTGAAGGGGGTGAAAAGTTCGCAGAGCTTGTCCTGGGGAATGCCGTCACCGGTGTCGGACACCGAAATCCGTATCCGATCCGCTCCCGCCGTGGCGGCGGTGACGGTGATCCGGCCTCCCTGATGATTGTACTTCACCGCGTTGCTCATCAGGTTCACCAGCACCTGTTTCAGGCGCGTGTGGTCCGCCTGAACCGCATGGGCGCCCTGAACCAGGCTGACCTCGGTGACAATCTGACGGTCGGCGGCGATGGGGGCGAGCAGGCTCTCGCAGCCGGTGAGGACATCGGCGAGATCGACGCGCTCGATCGACAGATCCAGACGCCCGGACTCGATCAGGGCAAGGTCCAGGACCTCGTTGATCAGTTGGAGCAGATGCTTGCCTGACTTGCGGATGGTTTGGACGCTGTCGATCTGGTCCTCGTTGAGTTCCTCGTCGATCTCGAGGACCTGAGCGAATCCGAGGATGGCGTTCAGCGGCGTGCGCAACTCATGGCTCATGCTCGACAGGAACTCGGATTTGGCCCGGTTGGCGGCTTCGGCCTCCTCCTTGGCCAGCACCAGCGCCCGGCGATCGGCTCGCCGGATCAGCGACTGGCCGATCTGGCGCGCAATGTCCTTGAGAAGTTCTGCGTCGTTCCAGGTGAAGGCGCCGGCCCTGGCGGTTGGATCACCCGCTATGCAGAACACCTCGATCTCCGAGCCGGCCTCCTCGAAGAACGGTATCGGAGCGGCGAGCTGCGACAGGGTCTCGCGGAAATCCTCCATGGCGATGAGCCGACCGCCGTGCCTGATGCGGACCCGGTTGTCGGACGGCGTCAGGCCGCCCACCTGCAGTCGCGCGATGCAGGCAACCAGCATGTCGGCGTCGCTCAGGTCGTCGTCCAGGGTGGACTTGGTAATGTCGCGCAGGCAGTGCGCGGCGTTCAGTTGGGCATGCTCGCGGGCATTCGAGGCGTGAAGCGCCGCCTCGGTCCGCTTCAACTCGGTGATGTCTTGGACGACGCCGCGCCGCAGCAACTCACTGCCGGTGGAGTCGTGCTCTACGCGAGCCCGTTCGTTGATGTAACGGATCTCTCCGTCGGGTCGGACGATTCGGTGCACCATGTCGTAACGGCCGGTCCGACGGGATCCAGCAATCGCGGCGCGCACCAGGTCGCGGTCCTCCGGATGCACCGCTTGGTGGAGCCCCTCGGAGGTCGGCGTGAAGCTGTCGGGTTCGCGCCCAAAGATCTCGAAGACGGTGTCGGACCAGAGCAACTCGCTGGTGGTTCCGACAATCTCCCAGTTGCCGATCCGGGCGATACGCTGCGCCTCCTGGAGCAGCCCACGCTCTCTCTCCAGTGCCGCCTCGGCCTGCTTGCGGTCCGTTACGTCCTGCACCACGCCGAGCATATTCCGCGGTGTGCCGTCGGCGTCGCGCAACATATCGCCGCATTCGGCCAGCCAACGCACTGTCCCGTCGGGCCAGACGCATCGGTGCTCGACGTCATACTTTTCGCCTCTCTCGATGCAGGCGGTTGCGGCATCGACCACGCGTTGCCGGTCGTCGGGGTGTACAGCGTCCAGGAACCGCTCGGAGGTGGTCTCAATGACCCCTTCCGGATACCCGAACATCGGGCCGATCGGCTGCGACCAGAACACCACCCCGGTCTGGAGATCCCAGTCCCAGGTGCCGATGTTGGCGTGGTTCTGGCTGATGCGAAGGCGTTCCGCGGCGTGCTTGACGTGGGTGATGTCGGTGCGGATCGAGACGTACTGGTAGGGTCTGCCGGCGGCATCCAGGAACGGTACGACCGTGCTCTCTACCCAGTAGAGTTCCCCGTCCTTGCGGCGGTTGCAGATCTCACCCTTCCAGATTTCGCCGTGCGCGATTGTGCGCCAGAGCCCGCGGTAGAACTCGTCGGAATGCAGGCCCGACTTGACGATCCTATGGTTCTGACCGAGCAGTTCAGACCGTGAATAGCCGCTCACCTCGCAGAACTTGTCGTTGACGTGGATGATGACGCCGGCCCGGTCGGCAACGCTGACGATGGCGTGTCGATCCAGCGCCAGGTGTTCGCGTTGCCGCTCATACAGAACGCTGTCCAGCGCCTTCCTGGTCT
>CAYNFA010000031.1:0-14695 GCA_964396345.1 uncultured Thalassobaculum sp. | reverse complement strand
GTCGGTGATCTTGAGCACGTTGCTCTTGGTCACGATCGCCAGCTTGCCCCGCCGGCCGGCCGCCACCGCCGCGGCCGCGCGCCCGATCCGTTCCGAACCCTGCCGGGTGATCTTGCGCATGGCGAGGGCCAGGTCGGGCGTCGGCATGAACTCGCCGGGGCCCATGTGCATGGTGCGGTCGGCGTAGAAGCCCTCGGTGTTCTCGCGCACGATCACCAGGTCCATCGACGGCGCCAGCGACTTGACGCCGGCGCGGGTTCGCGACGGTCGGATGTTGGCGTAGAGATCGAGCCGGCGGCGGAACTCGGCGGACGGGTTCAGGCCGCCCTCTGCCGGGGCCGGGTAGTCGGCGGTCGAGACCGGCCCCAGGATCACTCCGTCGGCGGCCGAGGCACGGGCGAAGGTGGCCTCGGGCAGTGTCGATCCCTCGTCACGCAGCGACGCCAGGCCGATCTGGCCGCGCTCGACCTCAAGTCCGATCGGATGCGCACGCTCAAGCGACTCGAGCACACGCTCGACCGCATCGGCGATCTCGGGTCCGATACCATCGCCGGGCAACAGAACGAGCTTCATGCATCCTCCCCCGCGCACGGCATCGACGGCGTCAGCTTGGCCGGCGCGATTTCAAACTGACGTAACACAACGACAACCAAGTCGACATGGCATCCCGGTAATGCTGTCTCCTGACGCATCGGGCCGTCCGAACTCCGGGCCCCCTCCGATAGCCGCGATCCATCGTCCACGTCGTGATCCGGGAGAGACTGCCATGCAACGCCTCGATATGCAGCATCAGCTCGACGAGTTCGAAAACCGCGCCGCCGCCATGGAAGCAGCCGACGACATCGGCAGCAACCCGAGCGCCACCGAGACCATTGGCGACCTGGTCGCCCGACGCCTGGGCCGGCGCGACGTTCTGTGCGGCGCGCTGGTCGCCGGCGCCCTGGCCGCCATCGGCGGCTCGGCGGGCATCTTCGGCACACCGAAGGCCCAGGCGGCCGCCAAGAGCCGGTACGTCTTCGACGAGATCAGCCACGGCGTCGACGAGACCCACCACGTCGCCGAGGGCTATGACGCCGACATCCTGGTGCGCTGGGGCGACCCGGTGTTCGCCGACGCGCCGGCCTTCGACCCGACCGCCCAGAGCGAGGCGGCGCAGTCGAAGCAGTTCGGCTACAACAACGACTTCATCGGCTTCCACCGCTTGGCGTCCGATCGCGGCGTGCTCTGCGTCAACCACGAGTACACCAACGAGGAGCTGATGTTTCCGGGCATCGGCCGGCAGGACAAGAAGGACTTCGCCGACATGACGCCGGAGTTGGTCGCCGTCGAGATGGCGGCCCATGGCGGCACGATCGTCGAGATCGTCAAGCGGGACGGCAAGTGGGCGGTCGACACCGCCGGCAATCTGAACCGCCGGATCACCGCCAAGACCCCGATGACGCTGACCGGCCCCGCCGCCGGTGACGCGCGGCTGAAGACCTCGGCCGACGCTTCCGGAACCCGGGTCCTCGGCACCATTAACAACTGTGCCGGCGGCATCACCCCGTGGGGCACCTTCCTGATGGCCGAGGAAAACTTCAACGGCTATTTCTGGGGCAGCAAGGAGGCTGCATCCGCGCATCCCGAGGCCGCCAGCCTGAAGCGCTACGGCATCCCCGGCGGTTGGTACAACTGGGGTCGTTTTGACGCGCGCTTCGACATCACCAAGGAGCCGAATGAGCCGTTCCGCTTCGGCTGGGTTGTCGAAGTCGACATCATGGACCCGACTTCGACTCCGAAGAAGCGCACCGCTCTCGGCCGCTTCAAACACGAAGGCGCCGAAAGCATCGTCAACAAGGACGGCCGGGTGGTGATCTACTCCGGCGACGATGAGCGCTTCGACTACGTCTACAAGTTCGTCACCAACGGCACCTACGACCCGAGCGATCGAGCCGCCAATCTCGACCTGCTCGACGACGGCACCCTGTACGTCGCCAAGTTCAGCGCCGACGGCGGTGTGGAGTGGATGCCGCTGGTGCACGGCCAGGGTCCGCTCACCGAGGCCAACGGCTTCAAGAGCCAGGCCGACGTGCTGATCGACACCCGGCTCGCCGCCGACAAGCTCGGCGCCACGCCGATGGACCGGCCGGAGGACATCGACCCGCATCCGGTGACCAACAAGGTCTACGTGATGCTGACCAACAACTCCAGGCGCAAGGCCGATGCCGTTGACGGCCCGAATCCGCGCGCCGAGAACAATTGGGGCCAAGTGCTGGAGATCACGCCGGCGGACGGCGACCACGCCGCGACCAAGGGGACCTGGGACCTGGTGGTGCAGGCCGGCGACCCGGCCGACCCGCAGGTCAAGGCGGTGTGGAACCCGGCGACCACCGCCAACGGCTGGTTCGCCTGCCCGGACAACTGCATGATCGATGCCGAAGGCCGGCTGTGGGTGACCACCGACCAGGGCGGCGGCTGGAAGAAGGCGTCCGGTACCGCCGACGGCGTGTGGGCGCTGGAGACCGAGGGCGAGGGCCGCGGCACCGGCAAGATGTTCTTCCGGGTCCCGATCGGCGCCGAAATGTGCGGGCCGTGCTTCACCGACGATACCGAAACCCTCTTCGTCGCGGTTCAGCACGTGGCGTCCGACGGCACCAAGGAGTGGCAGCCGTTCGGCCGCGAGTCGACCTACGACGACCCGGCGACCCGCTGGCCGGATTTCGATCCGAAGCTGCCGCCGCGCCCCTCGATCGTGATGGTGACGAAGAAGGGTGGCGGCAAGATCGCCACCTGAGCGCAACCACCGTCGTCCATCCCGGACGCTCGCGGCCGACGCGATCAGTCCGGGATGGGGCGGTGGTTAAGCAGGCCCTACCCTCGGGCCGGCAGCGCCAGCGAGCCGACGAACAGGGTTAACGCCGCGACGACGATCGACGGCCCGGAGGGGCTGTCCGCGCCGAACGACAGCGCCAATCCGCCGAGCACCGCCGCCACGCCGATGGCGGCGGCGCCGAGCGCCATTCCCTCCGGCGAACGGGCGCTGCGGCGCGCCGCCGCCGCCGGGATGATCAGCAGCGCGGTGATCAGCAGCACGCCCACAATCTTCATCGCGAGAGCGATGGCGGCGGCAATCAGCAGCGCAAAGGCCACCCGCACCCAAGGCGGCGACGCGCCTTCGGCTTGCGCCAGGTCGGGGTCGACCGTGGCCGCCAGCAACGGCCGCCAGATCGCCACGAGGCCGGCCAGCACGAGCGCCCCCCCGCCCCAGATCCACAGGAGGTCGCGCGTCGAAACCGCCAGGATATCCCCGAAGAGGTAAGCCATCAGGTCGAGCCGCACCGTCTCCATGAACGCCACCGCGACCAGGCCGATGGACAGTGCGCCGTGCGCCAGGATGCCGAGCAGCGTGTCGGTACCGACCAGACGCTGGCCCTGCAGCGCCGCCAGCAGCAACGCCACCGTCACCGTCACCAGCAGGACGCCAAGCCCGAGATCGAGCCCCAGCGCCAAGCCCAGCGCGATGCCGAGCAGCGAGGCGTGCGCCATGGTGTCGCCGACATAGGCCATTCGGCGCCACACCACGAAGCAGCCGAGCGGCCCCGCGACCAGCGCCACCCCGACGCCGGCGGCCAGCGCCCGCAGCAGGAAGTCATCAAGCATGGCGATGGCCGTCGTCGTGATGGTGGTGGTCGTGGTGATGATGGGCGTCGTCGACCGGTTCGCCGGACAGATCGTGATCGTGGTCGTGGTGATGGCGGTACAGCGCGAAGGCGCCCGCCTTAGGGCCGAACAGCCGCCTGAACTCGGCGTTGCCGGATACCTCGTGCGGGGTCCCGGTGCAGCACACGTGCCCGTTCACGCACAGCACCCGGTCGGTCGCGGCCATCACCACGTGCAGATCGTGGCTGACCATCAGCACGCCGCAGCCGCGCCGGTCGCGGATCGCGGCGATCAGTTCGTACATCGCCGCCTCACCGGCGTAGTCGACGGCCTGGGCGGGTTCGTCGAGCACCAGCAGGTCCGGCTCACGAACCAGCGCCCGCGCCACCAGCACCCGCTGCATCTCGCCGCCGGACAGGGCGTGGATGGAGGTGTCCAAAAGGTGCGCGGTGCCGGTCTCGCCGAGCGCCCGCTCGACGGCCGCGCGATCCGGACGGGCGGTCAGCCGCATCAGCCGGGCGACGGTCATCGGCAGCACCCGGTCGACTGGAAACCGTTGCGGGACGAACCCGACCGTGGCGCCAGCGGTGATCGAGGCGTGCCCTGCGCTCGGCGCGATCAGGCCGAGGACAGTCCGCAGCAGCGTGGTCTTGCCGCCGCCGTTGGGGCCGATGACGGTGACGATTTCCCCGCGCCGCAGGGTCAGGTCGACGCTGTGCAGGATCTCGCGTCCGCCCAGGCGAACCGACAGCCCGGCGACTTTGAGCAGAACGCGATTCTGGAGGTGGTCATGCGGCAGCGGGGACGAATCCATGCGCGAAGCCTACTTGCGAATCGAAACGTTATACTATTACATTTGTATTTTCCGGCACCGTGGATACAGCCATGCGACACATCCGACAAGTCCTCCGGGTATCGGCCCTGGCCAGCCTCACCCTGCTTGCCGTCGCTCGACCCTCGGCGGCGGCCGAACCACCGCGCGTTCTGGCCTCGATCTCTCCAATCGCCAGCCTGGCGGCTATGGTGATGCGCGGAGTCGGCGAGCCGAGCCTGCTGCTGCCGCCCGGCGCCTCGCCCCACGTCTTCAGCATGCGGCCGTCGGATGCTCGCGCGCTCGCCGCTGCCGATGTGGTGTTCTGGGTCGGCGAGGCGCTCGAGAGCTTCCTCGAGGAACCCTTGAAGACGCTGGCCCACGAGGGCGCTGCGGTCGAGCTGATGGAATCCGAGGGCCTCGTGCTGCACCCGACCCGGAGCGGCGGGGTATGGGAGTCCGGAGACGATGGACACGGGCATTCGCACGGGCACGGGAATTCCCATGGCGGCGGCCACGCCCATGAGGCGGTCGACGCGCACATCTGGCTCGACCCGCGCAACGCCGTGGTGCTGGTTCGGCGCATGGCCGAGGAACTGGCGTCGCGCGATCCCGAGCGCGCCGACGTCTACCGGGCCAACGCGCTGTCGGCGGCGGCCGAGATCCAAACGCTCGACACGGAACTGGCGACAACCCTGGGGGCGGTCGGCGACCAGCCCTACGTGGTGTTCCACGACGCCTACCAGTATCTAGAGCAGCGTTACTCGCTCTTTCCGATTGGCTCGGTCACCATTGGGCCGGAGCGCACCGCCGGCGCCCAGCGTGTCCAGCAGCTCCGCGAAGCGGTGGTCTCGCGCGGCGCAACCTGCGTGTTCCGCGAGCCGGGCTTCTCGCCGCGCCTGCTCGACAGCCTTGCGGCCGACAAGTCCGTGAAGGTCGGCGTGCTGGACCCGGAGGGGATCGACGTCACACCGGGGCCTGACGGCTACAGCCGGCTGATGCGGAACCTGGCAGCCGCCCTCACCGGGTGCCTCGCCGGTCGCTGATCCGGCTTCAGTCGCCGGCCAGCATCGCCAGCAGGGTCGCGTTGAAGCGGTCGGCGTCCTCGTACTGCACCCAATGCCCAACCCCGTCGAGCATCGCGATCCGGGCATCCGGCTGGATTGAACGGACGAAATCGTGGCGGGGCTCGAAATAGCCGATCGCGGTGATGTCCCGGTCGCCCCAGATGATGTTGATGCGGCCCCGGATGGATGGCAGCGTCAGGCAAAGCCTGTCGGTCACCGAGATCTGACGCGACCGTATACGATTGCGCTCGGTGTTGCGGCGCTGAATCAGCATCGCCAGGTCGTCGACGTTCGACCGGTCCGCCACCATCAGCAGCCCGAGGTTGTGGCGGTAGGCGGCGTCCTGTTCCGCCGGGCTCATCTCGTCGGTAATCCGGGTCATGTCCTGGGTCACCCGGCCGCGCTTGCCGAAACCGGCGGCGCCGACGCCCGTGAAACTTTTCACGCGGTCGCCCAGCAGGGCCGCCACGACGCCGCCCACCACCGCGCCGAACGAAAAGCAGACCAGACGAACCGGCTCGCCCTCGCGGGTCAGCCGACCGATTCCCTCGGCGAGGATCGCCGCAAGACTGTCGGCGTCATAGGGCTGCGGGGGATCATCGCTGTCGCCCTGCCCCGGCATGTCGGCGGCGATCACCCGATACCGCCCGGCAAGCGCCTCGACGTTGCGGACCCAGTGGTTCCACGACCCGAAGCCACCGTGCAGCAGCACCACCGGCTCGCCCTCGCCCCACACGCGCCAAACCATGCTGCCGTCCCCGCACGGCGTGCGGACAGTCAGGGCGCGGGCTTCGATGGCGGCGAGCAAGGTCGCCGGTTCGTTGGCTTGGGACATCGTAGGATTGGATGTTGGACGACAGGATGGCCACAACACACCGCGATGCGGACGCTGTCAACGCGGCGGCAAGCCAGCGGTCGCACCGGGCCCCTCGGGACCCGCGGCGGCAGCGGTGAGCGCCGGCGCGCCGCCCCGGCGCAGCTCGGGGACCGCGATCACCAGCACGGCCAGCGCCACCAGCCCCTCGACCGCGATCACGGTCAGCGCCAACGAACCACCGATCCGGTCGGCCAGCCAGCCGACGTGCAGGACGCCGACCGGGCCAGCGCCGATGCAGACCGATAGCACACCCATCAGCCGAGAGCGGATGGCCGGCGGCGCCTCGCCGAACATGATGGCGCTCTGCATCGAGGCGAAGCCGGCAATGCCGAGACCGCCGACCGTCAGCACCACCAGCGCCAGCGCGTAGCTGGTTGTGAACGAGAACGCCAGCACCGCCGCCAGGAACAGCGTGCTGCCGGTGATGTAGATCAGCCGGAACCGGGCGGGCGTTGCCAGAAAGGCAATGGCGACCGCCCCGACGAAGGCGCCGATGCCTTCGACCGTCAGCAGCAGACCGATCTGGACGGCGTCGACGCCGAAAGTTTCGCGACCAACCACCGGGGCCATGGCGGCGTAAGGAAAGCCGAACAGATTGACGATAACGGTGATGCCGAGGTGGCCCATCAGGGCGCGGGTGCGGCGCAGGTAGGCGAGCCCGGCGCGGATCTCGGAGAACAGCGCGAACCGGCTCGGCTCCTGCGGCACCGGCGTGAACCGGATGGAGGCCGCGACCAGCGCGGAGACGCCGTAGAACACCGCCGCCACCGTGTAAGCTCCCTCGAGCCCGACCGCGGCGTAGAGCGCTCCGCCGGCCAGTGGCCCGATCATCCGGGTGGCGTTGTTGGAAGCGGAGTCCATCGACATCGCCGGCCCGATTCGGTCGGCGCCGACGCTCTCGCCGAGGATGGTGCGGCGCACCGGCAGATCGGTCGACCAGCACAGCCCGTTGACAAAGGCGCCAACGCCGACGTGCCAAAGTTCGACGACGTCGCTCCACACCAGGGCCGCCAGCACCGCCGAGGTGGTCGCCATGATCGCTTGGCTGAACACCAGGATGACCTTGCGGTCCAGGCGCTCGGCAACCGCGCCGATGACGGTGCCGAACAGCGCCATCGGGAGCATCCGAAGCACGGTCATCATCGCGACCGCGACCGGCGAACCCGTGAGGGCGTAAGTCCACACCCCGATCGCCAGCAACTCCAGCCAGCGCATCGCGCCCTGCAGCACGCCGACCGTCCACAGCTTGCGGAACTCGGCTTCGGCGATCAGGGAAAGCGGGCCGCGTGCCCGCCTTCCCGAATCGCCGTCGCCGGCGACCGCGGTCATCGCGCTGGTCTCATGCGATGTCGCCGGCGCGGCGCAGCATGGCGATCGATTCCGTGAACGCGTCGACGGTGGCGTCGATTTCCGCCGCCCCGTGGGTCGCCGACAGCAGGCCGCCGCAGCCCGGATTGAGGTCGATGCCGTTGACCAGCATGGCGAGCCGCAGCTTGCGGATCAGCTCCTTGGGCCGGTCCTTCATGACCACCGCCGGGATCGACAGCGGGTCGAAGGCGAACGGGTCGGCGACCGGCCGCTCGGCCTGGACGAACAGGTGGAACAACGAGTAGCTGCCGTAGATCGCCCACGGCACGCGCTGGTCCTTCAGCACGCCGTTCAGCCCTTCGCGCAATTGGTGCGCCGTCTGGTTGGCACGCTCGCAGGCGCCTGTCCCGGACAGGATCCTGAGCGCCGCCGTCCCGGCCGCCGCCGACACCGGGTTGGCGTTGAAAGTGCCGGGATGGCCGATCTTGTCCCGCTTGCGGGTCTCGGCGACGTCGAAGTCGAGCCCGTCCAGGATGTCCTTGCGGCCGCCGACGGCGCCGCCCGGCATGCCGCCGGCGAGTATCTTGGCGAAGGCGCTGAGGTCGGGGCGGATGCCGAACACCGACTGGGCACCGCCCGGCGCCAGCCGGAACCCGGTCACCACCTCGTCCATGATCATCAGCACGCCGCGCTTGGCGGTCTCGTCCCGCAGCGCCCTCAGGAACCCCGGATCGAGCGCCGTGAACCCGGTGGACCCGCCGATGGGCTCGATGATGGCGGCCGCGATGCCATCATGCGCGTCGAGCAGCGCCCGCAGTCCCTCGAGGTCGTTCGGATCGGCAAGCAGCACGTTCTCGGCAATCCCCGCGAGCACGCCGGGCGACGCCGAGCCGTCGAACTGGGACGCCACGCCGTGGGTCATATGATCGTGCCAGCCGTGGAAGTGCGTGCGGAACCGAAGGATCTTCGACTTGCCCGTGAAGTCGCGGGCAAGGCGCAGCGCCATGAGGGTTGCCTCGGTGCCGGACGAGGTGAAGCGGACCCGCTCCACCGACGGCACGAGCTGCATCACCGCCTCGGCCCAGCCGATCTCCAGGCGATGGTTCGACCCGAACTGGGTCCCGGCGGCCATCGCCTCGCTGGCGGCGCGGGTCACCTCGGGGTGGGCGTGGCCGAGAAGCAGCGCCCCGTGCCCGCCGAAATAGTCGACGTACTCGTTGCCGTCGACGTCCCATTTGCGCGGTCCGGAAGCCCGCTCGATGTAGACGCCGTAGGGCTTGAGGTGGCGGGCGTCGTGGGTGATCCCACTCGGGAACCGGGCCTTGGCCTCGGCCGCGAGTTCGGCCGAGCCGGGCGTGCGTTCGCGGAAGGCGGCCTCGATCGGCGAATTCGAAAGGGCGTCGGCGGTGCGGGAGTCGGGCATCGGTCGATCCTCAATCGGCGGCGGCGGAAGACGGACGGCCGCGCCGGGCGTCCATGTATTTCGACAACTTCGGGCCGACATCCTCGGCCAAGCGGGTGAAGGACCGCACCCACAGATCGGGCATGCCTTGCATGTCGTGGCCGGTGACCATCAGGGTTCCGAAGTCGCCGATCTCGTCGCGGAACGCGACCAGGCGATCGAGCACGGTGGCCGGCGAGCCGGCGATTACCAGCGAACGTGCGGTCTTCTCGGCGGCGACGCGGGCCGCCGCCCAGTCGATGTCCTTGGACAGGTCGCCGCCGGCCATCCGGCCGTGGACGGTCAGGTAGGTGTAGTACTGGGTGAATACCCCGTCCGGGTCGGCCAGGATATCCTCGGCCTCGGCATCGCTGTCGGTGACCAGCACGCTGCGGCCGACCCGCCAGAGCGAGGAATCGGCGACACGCCCCGCCTCCTCCGCGCCGGCCACGTAGGTCGGCCAGTGAGTGGCAATGTCGGCGGCCGGGATGAAGTTGCCGGACACCGGAATCCATCCCCGCATGCCGGCCTGCCGGGCGGTGTAGGAATTAGCGGCCCGCAGGGATACCGCGATCGGCGGGTGCGGCTTCTGATACGGCCTGATGAACCGCCCGACTCCGAGTTCCGGGATGATCCTGTCCTGAAGGCTCGCCTTGAAATAGGCGCCGTCGTGGCTGAACGGCGGATCCTCGGTCCAAAGCTTCAGGATCAAGTCGATCGACTCGACCATTGCCAAGCCCCGATCGCGTCCGTCGAGGTTGCCGAACACCTCCCAATCGCAGGAAAGACCGCCGGAGCCGATGCCGAAGATCGTGCGACCCTTCGCAAGGTGGTCGAACAGCGCGACGTGGCCGGCGACCACGACCGGATGCTGCTGCGGCAGCGAGATCACGCCGGTGCCGAACCGGATCCGCTCGGTTTCGGCGATCAGCGAGGCGTGGAACAGCAGTGGCGAGCTCACCGGCTCGCCAGTCGAGGTGAAGTGTTCTCCCATCCAGGCCTCGGCATATCCAAGCCTATCGGCGAGCTTCACCAGGGACCGGTCTTCCTCCAGGACGGTCGTCAGGTCCCGCGCCGGCGGGTGGAGCGGCATCATGAACAGGCCGAGCGCGACCATCTGGCTCTCCGATGTTTCAAGCAGGCTAGCACCCAGTTTCGATCGCAGGAAACCCGGAGCGCGCCATCACACCGATGCTGAAACAACGGGGCTCATGGTTCGCGCGCGTCAGGTTGCGTGAAGCGCCGCTCGACCCATTTCAGGACCACCAACACAATAACCGCGATGGCGGCGAGCGTGAGCGCCATCGACAGGTAGCCGCAGCCCACCGCCACCCCGATCGCCCCGGCGGTCCACATCCCGGCCCCGGTCGTCAGGCCAAGCACGCGATGGCGGTTCTGGATGATCGCCCCGGCGCCGAGAAAGGCGATGCCGGCCGTGACCGCCTCGACCGCGCGGATCGGGTCGAGGTTGGGGGAATCGTCGCGGATTCGGATGTCGGCGTACATGCCCCACGCGATCATCGTGAAGGCGGCGGCCGCGAGCGACATCAGCATGTGGGTCCGCAACCCCGCCGAATGCCCTTTGAGCTCGCGTTCTGTGCCGATCAGGGCGCCGAGCGTAGCGGCGAGACCAAGCTTGCCGACGACCGACGTGAGGGACTCGCCCGGGATCGGAGCGGCCAGGATGGCGGGGTCGAACGGCATCGGAAAGCCTGGAGTGTTGGCGACAATCGAACAACCTCCGGCACGAACAACGGTTCACGAACGACGATGGCCCGCCGTTAAAATCCAGGACCTGTCCGTGGATGTCCGTTGAGTCCGCGCCAGCAAGAAAACCCGACGCCGCCCGCGGCGCCAGTGCTACTTCGTGATCAACTGCCGGCACGAGTCAGCGCTGGCAACGGTCGGCGGTGCCTGGAGGCACTCGCCGGTCGCTTCCCTGTCCTTCCCGGCAATCAGGGCGTCCGCGGCGACAGCCCTCGTCAAAATCGCCGCGACCACGTCCCGGGACAGCCGCCGGACGGCCGGCCACTGCAGGTGAACAGCGTCGAAGAAGTCGCTTGGGCGAGAGGCGGGATCGTCGATCATCCGGATGATGCGGGTGCTGTCACCGTCCGTGCGCTCCTCCAGTTCCCGCACCACTCGGTCGGTCCACGCGGCCACCTCCGGGAAACGCCGACGGTACTCCGGATGCACGGGTGCGAACACCACGATCAGGTCGCGCGTGCGTTCGGTCAACTCGCTCGACAGCGCCACCAAGGCATCCACGCAGCTCGGGTCGAGCTCAACCGAACCATAGCGCAAGCCCCGCCGCATCGACGCCGGGACCTGCAAAGGACCTGAGCCGTACTTGTCCAGGAACAGATCGCCGGTCAGGGGCGTCATTCGCTCCGACAGCGACATCACACCGCGGAGATAGCGCTGGGGCGAGAAGTACCGAAGGTAATAATAGATCGACAGCCCCCGTCCGAAGGCGTAGGTCGCGGCTCCGTCGTGGTCGAGCATCGCGGCGGGCTCGTCACTGCAATCGGTGAAGTCCGACGGTCCGGTCATGATCAGGACTGAGCGGATGTCGTCGTAGTGATCGAGATAGAAGTCGAGCAGATCTCGAGTCTGATGGATCTTCAGGTACCCGGTGGCACCGTTCAGGAAGCGCTGGGGACCGCCGGCAAGTGTCTCGAATGACGCTCCGTCGATCTGGCGCCAGGTGATCGACGACCCAACCGCCAGCAGGCGCGGCTCGATGGACGGATGTTCCCGGATAAAGCGGAGCTTCTCATCAAGCGGCTCGAGACGACTGATCGCCGGGGCTGGCAGCCGCTCCGGCCAGACCACCGAGAGGGCAGCGTAAGCAGCCGCCAGCCCACCGTATACCGCGAATGCCCCAGCCGCGAACCCGATTGCAAAGCGTTTCATGGCCCTCTCCGCTCGCGGCTAGCCGCCGGTGCCGAGAACCGTTGGCTGTTCCCGTCCGACCCCGCCGAACATGTGGGCACCGAGCGCGCGCTCGGTGTAGCGCTCGCCCAACTGGCGGCGGAGCAGCAACGGGTGACGCTCGAGGAGATCCGGAAACACCTCGGCCTCCTGCACCTGGGCATGATCCTCGAGCGCACGGATGATCCGGCGCGCCGCCAAGCCCACCGCCGGCGCGTCGAGATCCGGGCGGGAATCCAGGATGCTGTCGAACAGGTGGATCAGGTCGTCGGACACCGCCGGAATCCCGAGTCTGCGGAACACATCGCGTTCCATCCGGTCGTGTTGGACGAGCGTTTGACGGAACGCGTACAATTCCCCCGGCCAAATCTCGGTGTCGTGGTCGGAGATGCGTGCCAGATTCCTGGCCGCCTCGAACATCTTGGAATGCTGAATGACCAGCATCTGGATAACACATGTCATAGTGGCATTCCCCGAAGCTGGAAACGCCCACCATCCGCTTTCGGATGAGCGCCTCTCGAAACGAACATCTGCTGAGACAACCCCCTGATCTTCAGTACAGTTCCCGTCCTGGACGCTGCCTTCCGGACCCTATGGAGCTCCAATCGGACGCCGCGTTGCCGCCCGGTGGGAAACCTGTGTTCGCTGTGGGTGAAGAAGCCGGCCTTGGGAACGGGGGCTGATTTTCAATTATACCGCGAACATCCGTTCCACAAAGCCGACCGGTACCATCCGGCATCACAAACGACGCACCCGGTTCCCGGGATCGGCGCCGTTGCCAGCGCGTGCGCTCGACCTGACCGTTGAGCGCGGTCAGGCCACCATCGCTTTCCCAAGCATCGATCGCAGGGCCGCATCCGGATCTTTGATGGGCAACGGCTCCGCCAGAGTCCGGTGGGCGGAGCCGCGCCCGACGACCGCGTCTCTGCCAAACCAATCTGAAAACACTATCGAAATCTGGATATTCTCAAGCCACTCAGCGGTTTCGCAGCGGGTCCGCTACCGAGGTTGATGTCGATGATTGCGGCATCAACCGGATGGCGCTCGATAACCTGCAGAGCCGCTGCCGGGCTGACTGCCGTGCCGCAGACGAGTTCGCAATTAAGGTCCCCCGCGAGCAGTGCCTCGTCCTCGACGACCTGGATGCGCTTGCCGGTGAGGAATTCTCCACCGGACCTACTCCCAACGCGGGCCCGGCGTTGATGCCCGCGCCGGAGGTTGGGCACGGCGGCGGACACCAGACGATCACCAATATGGCACTCTCTCGTCGCCACCGCCGCGCTGCCGGTGCGCCACCCTTGCCGGGCCAACCCGGCCGGAAAATCAGACATTGGCGAGTAGCAGTGCGAGCGCAGCTACCTGCGACGGACGGAATTTCCACCTGCGAGAATGCCGTTGATCAGTGCCGCGACGGCGCTGTGAAGCTCGGCCTTGCCATCCTCGCCGGTGTCGTTCGAGTGCGCCGCGGCGGCATCGTGCAGGATCCCGACGATTTCGTGTTCCGGCAGGATGTTGCGGTCGTTCAGCGCCAGCAGCAGCGACTCGCAGATCGCCAGGGCCGCCATTCCAGACACGTCGGAAACTCCGGGGGAAACGTCGGGGGAGACTTCGGGCATTGGGCTGACCTCGTGCGGGCTGGTGCTGGCACAGGCGGAACGGCCTTTGCCTCAAACCCTGCGTCAGTTTCGCACGACTGTGACGCCGGGAACTGAGGCAGATCAGTGTTCCCGGCCGCATCGGCAACTTGCGGGCGTTCCGGCGGTTGTAATCCGTCAAGTTCTCTCAAGCTTGGCGTTGAAGGAGCGCCGGCGTTGACAGCCCTGCAAAGCCCGTTCGCACGCAAACTTGGAGCCTTCGTAACCCTGTCCGAGGAGGAAATGTCAGCGCTGGACACGCTGCACGGTCGCCGCAAAGTCTTTCCTGCCGGCCGTGATATGGTGCTTCAGGGTCAGATCAATCAGTCCGCCTATATCCTGGCATCGGGCTGGGTGTGCTCGTACAAGCTCTTGTCGGGCGGCGCGCGGCAGATCGTCGACTTCCAGATACCCGGTGATTTTCTGGGCCTGCGGTCCGTGCTGTTCCGCACATCGGATCACAACATCGAACCAGTGACCAAGGTCGAGGCGTCCGAGGTCCAGGCCAAAGACCTTCTGGACACCTTCGACAAGACGCCGCGGCTTGTCACCGCCGTCCTGTGGGCGGCATCGCGTGACGAGGCGATGGTGGTCGAGCATCTGGTGGACATCGGGCGGCGCGACGCCAAGGAACGCACGGCGCATTTTCTGCTGGAGTTGGGAGCAAGACTGAAACTGGTGGGTCTCGGGTCCACCTTGGGATATGCCTGCCCTCTGTCGCAATACCTCCTGGCAGACGCGCTGGGGCTAAGCGCTGTTCATGTGAACCGTGTCCTCCGCGAGTTGCGCGAGGCCGGGCTGGTCACCTTTCAGCACGGGCAGGTCGAGATCCATGACCTGGATGCGCTGGTGCGCCTGGCGGATTTCGACAAGGCCTATCTCGATCACGACGGTCCGTTGCTCAGATGAGCACGCGGCGGTCAAGCCGCCACTCACGGTATGGGCGGCTCCGCAGGGCGACCTACACCTTCGTGCTTACGTTGG
>CAYNFA010000030.1:0-14730 GCA_964396345.1 uncultured Thalassobaculum sp. | reverse complement strand
ACGGCTTCAGGCTCTCGATCTGGGCCACCAGCCACCGAACCTCGTCCTGGGTGTAGTCGATCCCGCAGCGGTCCATCACATAGGATACCGCGCGATGCCCGATTTCCCGGTAGGGCGTGTGCCCGCGGTCGCAGAGCGCGTCGATCATCGAATTCTCGAAGTGCGTCCGCCGCCACCAGGTCACGAACCGGTGCGGCTCGTCGTCCCATCCCTTTGCCTTCAGGAACGGGGCGACTGCCTCCGCGAGCCCCGACTGCATGTCGACGACAGTCCCGTACTGGTCGAACACCAGCGCCTTGATCTCGCGCTTCAGGATATCGGAACGTTCCATTGTCTCGCTCTCCCACGCTGCGGATCCGCACTGTCCCCGCTCTCGCTTCATCAAGACAATCGATAATTATGATAGCCACATCGCCTGTATCGATTGCTCGGGATGCCGGCCGCTTAAATCGGTCCAACCGCCTCTTTCACAGCGCTATCTTCCATCGTATATAACGACGATGACAGAACCGACGATCCTGCCCCGCCCGACGGCCGGCCCGGCGCCCCTGATCGACCCGTATCATCGACAGATCAGCTATCTTCGGGTGTCCGTGACAGACCGATGCGACTTCCGCTGCGTGTATTGCATGTCGGAGAACATGACCTTCCTCCCGAAGGCCGACGTGCTGTCGCTCGAGGAACTGGCGCGGCTTTGCAACGCCTTCGTCGATCTCGGCGTCCAGAAGCTGCGCCTGACCGGCGGCGAACCGCTGGTGCGGCGCAACATCATGTGGCTGGTGCGTGAACTCGGCCGACGCCTAGACGGCGGCGGCCTCGAGGAGTTGACGGTCACCACCAACGGTTCGCAACTCGCCCGCTACGCGGCCGAACTGGTCGATGCCGGAGTACGGCGGGTCAATGTCTCGATCGACACCCTCGATCCGGACAAGTTTCAGGCGATCACCCGCTGGGGGAAGCTCGACAAGGTTCTGGAGGGACTGGCCGCGGCGGACCGTGCCGGCTTGGCGGTCAAGATCAACGCGGTTGCGCTGAAGGGCGTAAACGATGGCGAACTCGCCGACATGGTGCGCTGGTGCGGCGACCGGGGTTACGACATGACCGTCATCGAGGTCATGCCAATGGGAGACGTCGGCGGCGAGACACGGGTCGACCAGTACCTGCCGCTGTCGATGGTGCGCGCCAGGCTGGCCGAGCGGTTCACCCTGACCGACATCCCCTACACGACCGGCGGCCCGGCGCGGTACGTAACGGTCGAGGAGACCGGCGGTCGGCTCGGCTTCATCACGCCCCTGACCCATAATTTCTGCGAAAGCTGCAATCGCGTGCGGTTGACGTGCACCGGCACGTTGTACATGTGCCTCGGCCAGGATGACGCCGCCGACCTGCGGGCTCCGTTGCGCGCCTCCGATGACGACACGATTCTGGAGGCGGCCGTGCGGGAAGCGATCGCCCGCAAGCCTAAGGGTCACGACTTCATCATCGACCGCCGACACCAGCGGCCGGCGGTCGCCCGCCACATGAGCGTCACCGGCGGCTAAATTAGCCGCATCCGCGGTTCTCAGTGTATCGCGATCTGGTGCGACCAGGTCTTGCCGTCGCTGAGAGTGATCTGGGTGAACCCAAGGATCTTCAGCAGATCGAGGAAGGTGTAGTTGCCCTGCGGATCCAGTTCGCGGAACACCGATGTCGTGCGCGATGTCGCGGTCAGCATCGCGAGAAGCGCCCGAGCCCGGTAAAGCGTGTCCATCGGACCATCGTGCAGGGCGACCATGATCAGTTTATCCGCCTCGGTGCCCTTCGCGTACATTGCGGTGATCGGGTAGTAGGGCCGCTCGGTCTGGCCGGCGGTCACCCCGGTGACAAACCCGACCCGGCGCGTGCGGTCGGAATCGCGCAGCGTCTCGGCCCGCGAGTGGTAGATTTCGGTCGAGGAGACTTCCGGATAATAGTAGCCGGCGTGCCGGTCCTGAGCCAAGACCGCCCCCGTAAGTAACAGCGTCACGGCGAGTCCGCAAACCACGCCCACCCCCGCCCGGCGGGCCGTTGGTCCGAAATCCAAGATCATCGTGTCCTCTCCATGCCGCATCGGACGCTTTGGCGCCGGCCGCATCATCGCCTATCTTGCCGGCCGGCGCGATCCGGCGCCGCCCCCTGGTGGAGGACGACGCGTGACCGAGATGAGCATGGCCTTCGTGTCGGCTTCGGGCGACGAGGCCCGCGAAGCCCGCGAGGCGCTGGCCGCCCACTACGGCCAAGCCTCGGTCGATCGCGCCGACGTGGTGATCGCGCTCGGCGGAGACGGCCACATGCTCGAGACCCTGCGCGCGGCCATCGGCGCCGGCCGTCCGATCTACGGGATGAACCGCGGTACCGTCGGGTTTCTGATGAATGAGTACCGGGTCGAGGGGCTGCCCGACAGAATCCGGAAGGCTCAGCCGGTGACGCTGTACCCGCTGCGGATGCGGGCGGTCGGACGCGACGGGTCGATCACCGAGGGCCTGGCCATCAACGAGGTCTCGCTGTTCCGGGCATCCGCCCAGGCCGCGAAGATCCGCATCCGGGTCGATGGTGTGGTGCGCCTCGAGGAGTTGGTGTGCGACGGCGTTCTGGTCGCCACGCCGGCCGGGTCGACGGCCTACAATCTGTCCGCCCATGGCCCGATCATTCCACTCGGCGCCGACATCCTGGCGCTGACGCCGATCAGCGCGTTCCGTCCGCGGCGCTGGCGCGGCGCCCTGCTGCCGCACTCGGCGCGCATATCCTTCGAGGCTATCCGGCCGGAGAAGCGGCCGCTGAACGCCGTGGCCGACGTCATGGAAGTCAGGGACGTTGTGTCCGTCGATGTCTGGGAAGACCGGACGGTGCATCTGACGGTGCTTTACGACCCTGAGCACAATCTCGAGGAACGCGTCCTCAAGGAGCAGTTCGCTCCTTGAACGCCCCCAACGTCGGAGATCTCCCGTGACCACGACCACCTGCGACGCGCTGATCATCGGTGGCGGCATGGCCGGCGCCTCGTGCGGCTATTTCCTGGCGGACGACGCTCGGGTCGTTCTGCTGGAGCGCGAGGAGCAGCCCGGCTACCACACCACGGGCCGCTCGGCGGCGCTGTTCTACGAGAGCTACGGCAACGCCGTGATCCGCCGGATCACCAGAGCCACCCGCGGCTTCCTCGAAACCCCGCCGGAAGGCTTCGCGAGCGGATCGATCCTGTCGCCGCGCGGCATGCTGACCGTCGCGACCCCCGACCTGGAAGCACGCCTCGACGCCATGGCCGGCCAGGAAGCCGGACCACGGACCGAGACGCTTGAAGGGGGCGCTTTGTTCGAACTGGCCCCGTTCCTGCGCCGGGACCGGATCGTGAAGGGCATCTACGAACCGGACGCGATGGACATCGACGTGAACGCCCTGCTGCAGGGTTTCCTGCGCGGTCTCAGGGCCAAGGGCGGCCGCACCGTCACCGACGCCGAGGTCCTGTCGATGGCGCGTGCGGGCGCTGTGTGGCGGGTCGAGACGCGGGCCGGCGTGTTCGAGGCGCCGGTCGTCGTAAACGCCGCCGGCGCCTGGTGCGACGCGATCGCCGCGATGGCCGGGGTCCGACCGGTCGGCCTGGTCCCGAAGCGACGCACCGCCTTCACCTTCGACCCGCCGGCCGGAGCCGACGTGGCACGGTGGCCGGGCGTCGATCTCTGCGACGAGAGTTGGTACGTCATCCCGAGCGGCGGGCGCGTCCTCGGCAGCCCGGCTGACGAGACGCCGTCGGAGCCCTGCGACGCCCAGCCCGACGAGTACGATGTCGCGGTCGCTGTCGACCGGATCCAGACCGACACCACCTTCGAGATCCGCCGCCTGGCGTCGCGCTGGGCCGGCCTGCGCAGCTTCGTCGCCGACAAGTCGCCGGTGGCTGGTTTCGACCCCGAGGCCGACGGGTTTCTCTGGCTCGCCGGCCAGGGCGGCTACGGCATACAGACATCGGCCGGCATGGGCCGTCTGTCGGCGGCGCTGGCGCTCGGCGGCGGCCTGCCGACCGATATGACGGTCCTCGGCCTGACACGGGAAGACCTGGCGCCGGACCGTCCGGCGCTTACCCCGGCCCGGCAGGCCGGCGGCGTCTGACGCTTCATAGACCATCAGGGTGCGGTCGGGCCGGGTCGCTCGGCGTTGAGCGGTGTCCGCAGTTCGTGGCACCTCGAGGCGACGAAGGTTCGACTTCGCCTGGTCGGCGTTGTGCAATGCCCAGGCTAGGCAATCGGTCATCAGGCGCAGCGCGCGACTTAACATCCGGCTACTTAACGGCAGGTTCAGCTCGCGGACGCGCACCCGGCGCGGGAATCCTCCCCGACAGCCATTCGGCGGTGACAAATCAGCATCAACCCGATCGACGGCTGATTTCGCCAGGAACCGCCGGTGGTCTTTTGCGTCTACAAGGTCGATGCCGGGTTTTCGACACCAGACAAGGCAACTCCACGATGTCCACGACACCGTTTCGTTCACCGCCATTGTCGCCGCGCAGCCCAACCGACGGAATTGACCATCAGCGGCACTTTGACAGAGGGTCCGGTGGCCCGTATCTAGCGGCGCGACGCAACAACTCGGTCACGGACGCGGTCATGAACCATCTCGACGCCCTCGAGGCCCAGAGCGTCTACATTCTGCGGGAGGCGTTCAACAAGTTTGACCGCCTGGGAATGCTGTGGTCGCTGGGCAAGGATTCCAACGTCATGCTCTGGCTGGCTCGCAAGGCGTTCTTCGGGCACGTCCCGTTCCCGGCCATGTTCTGCGACACCGGCAAGAAATTCCCCGAAATGTACGCCTTCCAGGACCGCTATTCGGTCGAGTGGGGGCTGAATTTCGTCCGGCGCGACTGCCCGCCGATCGAGGACATCGACCCGACCCTGCCGCCGGCCGCCCGGTCGGCCGCCCGCAAGACCGAGGCGCTGAAGCGGCTGATCGCCGAACTCGACCTGCAGGCCGTGATCGCCGGTATCCGCCGCGACGAGGAGGCGACGCGCGCCAAGGAGCGCGTCTTCAGCCCGCGCGGCGAGAACGCCGAGTGGGATTTCCGGGACCAGCCACCGGAGTTCTGGGACCAGTTCAAGACCGACTTCGCCCCTGGGACCCACATCCGCGTGCACCCGCTGCTGCATTGGACCGAGCTCGACATTTGGCTCTACATCCAGCGCGAGGGCATTCCGCTGGTGCCGCTGTACTTCGCGCGGGATGGCAAGCGCTATCGCTCGCTCGGCGACATGGACATCACCAACCCGATCCGGAGCGACGCCGACACCATCGAGAAGATCATCGCCGAGCTGCGGACCACCCGGGTGGCCGAGCGCAGCGGCCGTGCCATGGATCACGAGAGCGAGGACGCCTTCGAGCGCCTGCGCTCCGCCGGCTACATGTAAGGGGGAAGCGTATCGTGAGCATCGCCCTGTCACCCGTCGAGGCAGCCTCGCGCGAGACCGACGTACCGCCCATCAAGCTGGTGATCGTCGGCCATGTCGATCACGGCAAGTCGACCCTGATCGGCCGCCTGCTGCACGACACCGGCTCGTTGCCCGACGGCAAGCTCGAAGCCGTGCGGGCAATGTCGGAACGCCGCGGAATGCCGATGGAGTGGGCGTTCGTTCTGGACGCGCTGCAGGCCGAGCGCGACCAGGGCATCACCATCGACACCACCCAGATCTTCTTCAAATCCGCGCGGCGCCCCTACGTCATCATCGACGCGCCGGGTCACAAGGAGTTCCTGAAGAACATGGTCTCCGGGGCAGCGTCGGCCGACGCCGCGATCCTGGTGGTCGACGCCAAGGACGGCGTCCAGGAACAGACCCGCCGGCACGGGTACATCCTCCACCTCCTCGGCCTCGACCGGGTGGTGGTGGCGGTCAACAAGATGGATCTGGTCGACCACGACGAAGCCCGGTTCCGCGAAGTCGCGGCAGAGGTCCGCCGCTACCTCGCCGGCATGGGCATCACACCGGCGCACGTCCTGCCGGTTTCGGCGCGCCACGGCGACGGCCTGGTCGCCGCCTCCGACCGAATGCCGTGGTTCGAAGGGCCGACGCTGCTGGCGGCGCTCGACGAGCTTGCGCCCAAGCCGATGCCGGTCGAGCTGCCGCTGCGGTTCCCGATCCAGGACGTCTACAAGTTCGACGAGCGCCGCATCCTCGCCGGGCGTATCGAGAGCGGTCGGCTGCACGTCGGCGACCAGTTGCTGTTCAGCCCGAGCAACACTACCGCCCGGGTGAAATCGATCGAGGCGTGGTCGGTCGGAGGCCCGGTGCTCTCGGCTTCGGCCGGCCAGTCGATCGGCATAACCCTCGACGACCAGCTGTTCGTCGAGCGTGGCCACGTTGCCTCGCACCGGGCCGACCCGCCGGTCGAAACCAACGTGTTCCGTGCCCGGATCTTCTGGCTCGGCCGGGCGCCGCTGGAAGTCGGCCGACGCTACAAGCTGAAGCTTGCGACCATGGAGCATACCGTCGAGGTGCAGGCGATCGAGCGCGCCATCGACGTCTCCGACCTTTCGGAACGCCCGGCCGACCGGATCGAGCGCAATGAGGTCGGCGAGGTCATCCTGCGGGCCCGCGCCAAGCTGGCCCTCGACCCCTTCGTCGACAACCCGCGCCTCGGCCGCTTCGTGCTGATCGACGGCTACGACATGGCCGGCGGCGGCCTGGTGTCGATGGACGGCTTTCCGAACCAGCGGCTCCGCAACGAGCCGACCTCGCAGAACATCACCGCCGTCGAGCATCGGGTGACCACCGATGCGCGCTGGCAGGCCAACGGCCACAAGAGCGGCGTGCTCTGGCTGACCGGGCTGTCCGGCGCCGGCAAGTCGACGCTGGCGGTCGAACTGGAGCAGGCGCTGTTCCGCAAAGGCTGGCAGGCCTACGTACTGGACGGCGACAACATCCGCTTCGGACTGTCCGCCGATCTGGGCTTCGCCCCCGAGGACCGAGCCGAGAACATCCGGCGTGTCGGCGAGGTGGCGGCGCTGTTCGCGCGCGCCGGCGTGCTGGTGATCACGGCCTTCATCTCGCCGTACCGCGAGGACCGCTACCGCGCCCGCGCGGTGGCGCCGGAGCTTTTCCACGAGGTCTATGTCAAGGCTGACCTCGCGGTCTGCGAGACCCGCGATCCGAAGGGGCTCTACAAAAAGGCCCGCAAGGGCGAGATCGCCGAATTCACCGGCATTTCGGCACCCTATGAAGCCCCATCGGCGGCCGAGCTCGAGGTCGACACCGGTACGCTGTCGCTCGGCGAGTCGATCGAGTGCCTGCTGGCCTACGTCGAATCCAATTTCGGCACCGGTGAGCGGGAGTGACGGTGCACGCATGACAGCCAGGGTCGCCGTCACCGTCGTCGAGGACGATGGTGACGCTGGTTTCGCAGAGGCGAAGGAGCGGGTGCTGGACTGGCTGGACGACCACGCCCGCGGCGCGGGCGTGGTGTTCGCGGCCCGTCCGTTAGCGCTGACCGCTGCGCGTGACCTGCAGCCCCTCGGCGGGTTGATTGGCTCGACCAACCTCGGCTGGCTCCACGTCCAACTGCTGGCGGTGGCGCCCGGGGCGCGTCGGCAGGGGATCGGGGCGGCGTTGCTGGGCGCGGCGGAGGGGCTGGCCCGGCGGCGCGGGTGCCATGCCGCCTGGCTCGACACGTACCAGCACCAGGGTCCCGACTACTACCCACGGCTCGGCTGGCAGCAGTTCGGCGAGCTGCCGGACTACCCGATCGGCGGCGTCCGGCGGTTCTACCGCAAGACGCTGTAGCGTCGACCGGGCGTCGGCAACGACGTCACAAGCGTCCGGTCAGAAGCAGCACGATCACGATGATCAGCAGCACGCCCACGACGCCGCCGGGGCCGTAGCCCCAGCCGCGGCTGTGCGGCCAAGCGGGAATCGCGCCGATCAGGATCAGGACCAGGATGATCAGCAGTATCGTGCCGAGGGACATGACGGGCCTCCCTTGATCCGAGGCTGCGGTCGCCGGCACGGGAGGCCGGACACTGCGCGAGCGTCGTCACTCATACAACGTCGCTCGGCGAGCGGCAGTTCCCTATACCGTCAGCACCACCTTGCCCTTTGCCGCGCGCCCGCTCAGCACCGCCAGGGCCTCGCGCGCTCGCTCCAGTGAGAACGTGGCGCTGATGACCGGGCTGATCCGCCCCTCGGCGTGCAGGGCGAACAGTCTGCGGAAATTCTCGGCGTCGAGCCCCGGCTCGTTGCGCCGGAATTGTCCCCAGAACACCCCGACCACCGAGCAGCCCTTCAGCAGCGTCAGATTGGCGGGGATCCTGGGGATTTCGCCGCTCGCGAAACCGACCACCAGGTAGCGGCCGTTCCACGCCATCGAGCGCAGCGAGGGGTCCAGCAGGTCTCCGCCGACCGGGTCGTAAACCACGTCGACCCCACGCCCGGCGGTCAGTTCCTTCAGGTGATCGCGGTAGCCGTCCTCCGAGTAGTTGACGGTCTCGTCGGCCCCCTGCTCGCGGGCAAAAGCCAGCTTGTCGGCGCTGCCGGCCGCCGCGATCACGCGCGCCCCAAGCGCCTTGGCGATCTGGATGGCGGCAACCCCGACGCCGCCGGCCGCTCCCAGCACCAGCACCGTCTCGCCCGGCGCCAGGGCGGCGCGCTGTACCAGCGCGTGGTAGGACGTACCATAGGTCAGCGCGAAGCCGGCGGCCGTCACCTCGTCCATGCTCTCCGGGCGGTGCAGCAGTCGGTCGGGGGTCGTGACCACCTCCTCGGCGAAGCCGCCCCACAGGGTGGTCGCGATCACCGGATCGCCAACCCGGAAACCCTCGACCGCCGCACCAACCTCGACAATCGTTCCCGAAACCTCGCCACCCGGCGCGAACGGTGGCTCCGGCTTGAACTGATATTTGCCCTGGACGATCAGCACGTCGGGGAAGTTGACGCCGCAGGCGGCCACCCGCAGGCGCACCTCGCCCGGCGCCAGCGACGGGCTCGGCAATTCGCCCATCGCCAGATCGTCGACCGGCCCGTAGGCCCTGCACAGCATCGCCCGCATGATGGTCTCCCGGTGGATGGTCACATGCCGGTCGGCGACACGCGGTAGGCGCAGCGCCTGGCCCCGGCCAGGATGTGGTCGGTGCGCTCGACAAGGGCACCGTCGCCCAGCACGTCCCGGAAGATCGCCAGCTCGGACCGGCAGAGGGTGCGACAGGCGGTGGCGGCGGCGCAGACCGGGCAGTGGTTCTCGATCAGGGTCAGCGTGCCGTCGTCCTCCGCCCGCCACTCGGCCATGTAGCCCTCACGGTCGCGGAGCCCGGCAAGCAGCGCGACCTTGGCCGACAGCGACGGCGCGTCGGCGGTGGCGGCGCGGTAGGCAGAACGCTGATCGGCCTCGCGGCGGGCGATCAGCCGGTCGAGCCCCTCCGCCCCGAACTCGGCCACGACCGCGTCAAGCAGGCTCACCGTAAGGTCGGAATGGCGGTCGGGAAAGCGCGCGTGGCCGGCCGCCGACAGGCGCCAGAACCGCTTCGGCCGGCCGCGTCCTTCGCGCCGGTCCTCGTAGACGACCAGGCCGTCCGCCTCGGCCTTCACAAGCAGTTGCCGCACCGCCTCGGAGGTGACGCCGAAGGCGGCCCCCAGTTCGGCGATGACCTGCGGCCCGCGGGTCTTGAGGCGGAACAGGATTCGGTCGGTGGTGGTGTCGGCCATGGCACCTCCGGGACGGGACTTCGTTATACCAAGGGCAGGCTTGTCGAACCAGACCACGGATGAGGCCCGAGCGATTTAACAAGAACGGACTTGTCATACAGCCCCGTCGCCACCACCATCGCATCAATCGGCGGCAAGCTGAACCCTCAGGAGGACACGCGGGATGGCCGGCGCGAGCGCGCGCGACGCCGAGGAGAAGGAGTTGGGCTGGATCGAGCTGATCGGCCCGGCCTACCGCCTCGCGACCGTCACTCTCGGCCTCAGCATCGTGCTGCACGCCGTGAACTTCTTCATCTTCGCCACCCTGGCGCCGTCGGTGGTCGCCGACCTCGGCGAGCTCGAGCGGCTGCACTGGGCGACCACGCTGTACGTGGTGGCGTCGATCGTCGGGTCCGCCGCCGGCGGCCGGGTCCGCGTCCGGATCGGCGCCCGCAACGCCCTGACGCTGGCGATCCTCGGGTTCGCCGTCGGCGCCGCCGGCGTTGGTGTCGCGCCCGACATGACCATGGTGCTGGTCGCCCGTACCGTTCAGGGGGCGGCCTCGGGCCTGCTGCTGGCCAGCGCCCACGGGCTGGTGCGCGACCTGTTCCCGGCGTCGAGCTGGGCGCGGATCTTCGCAGCGATCTCGGCGGTCTGGGGCGTGGCGGCCCTTGTCGGCCCGCTCGCCGGCGGGGTGTTCGCGGCCCTCGGCGAATGGCGCTATGGCTTCCTGGCGATGCTGCCGGTCTGCTTGGTGCTGTATCTCGCGGTACTGCGCACGGTGCCGTCGGGCGGCGGCAGCGGCGTGTCCGGGTCGGTGGCACCGGTCCTGCGACTGGCCCTGATCGGCGGCGCCGCGCTGGCGATCGGCGGCGCCGGGCACGGCGACGACAGCCGCACCGTCGCCCTGGTGGCGCTGGCGGCGGCGCTGCTGCTCGGTGCCATCGCCTGGGAGCGGCGCTCGGCGGAGCCGCTGTTTCCGCACGGCATGTTCCGGCCGGGCACCGTGCTGGGCGGCGGCGTCATGTTCGTGTTCTTCATCTCGTTCGGAACCTCGGCCACGGCGATCTACGCGCCCTATTTCCTGACGGCGTTGCACGCCGTGCCGCCGCTGGCGACCGGCTACGTCGTCACCGCCCAGTCGATGTGCTGGACGGTCTCGGCGCTGCTGGTGGCCGGCCTGGTCGGCGCCCGGGCCAGCCTGTCGACCGCCGCCGGCCCGCTGGTGACGGCAAGCGGCTGCCTCGGCGCGGCGGTGTTCGTGCCTTACGGGCCGCTGTGGGCGGCCATCGCCGCGATCATGCTGATCGGCTTCGGCATCGGCATGGCCTGGGGCCAGGTGGCCAAGCGCATCTTCGACGACGCCGGCGAGACCGACCGCGACCGGGTGACCAGCGTGATCCCGACCACCCAGGCGCTCGGCATCGCCTTCGGCTCGGCCGCCGCCGGCATGGTGGCCGACCGCGCCGGCCTCAGCGGCACCCCGCCACCGGCGGTGATCGCCGAAGCGGCGCGCCTGATCTATCTGGCCTTGCTTCCGGCGGTGGCGCTGGCGTTCGCGGGCGCGCTGCGCAACGCCTACGGGCGCTGACAGCGAGCGGGCAACCGCCCGCCGACAGGAACCAAACCGCCTTTCATCCGTTCGCAAGACAGGGCTTCCCCCGAAGTACGGCAATCGCTGGTGCGAACCGGAACTCGCGCGCGTGCCGGCCACGGCAGGAGAACAACCATGCACAGAACCCCGTTCGTCTTGGGCAATGCCGCTCTGATCTTGTTGATATTGTCGGCCTGTGGCTCGCTGTCGGAGCATGACAGATACGCCATCGAGCCTTACTTCGCCAACGTCTACCAGACCGCTCCGCAATACGGCGATCAACTGTTTCACGACGGCGGCCCCCGTCGCCGATGACTGGCGCTCGCGGAGAGATGACTGGCGCTCGCGGAGAATAGTCAGGCTATGAGACCTTCCAGGGTCTCGAGCCGGTCGGCGTCGGCGGCCGGCTTGTCCCAGCGGATCCGGGCGATGCGGGGGAAACGCATGGCGACGCCGGATTTGTGGCGGGGCGATCGGTGGACGCTGTCGAACGCCACCTCGAACACCAGGGCGTGCTCGACCTCGCGGACCGGGCCGAATCGGTTGACCGTGTGGTCGCGCACCCATTTGTCGATCAGCTTCAACTCGTCGTCGGTGAAGCCGAAATACGCCTTGCCGACCGGCACCAGTTCGGGGGCACCGGTTTGCGGATGCTCGCGCCAGGCGCCGAAGGTGTAGTCGGAGTAGAAGCTGCTGCGCTTGCCATGGCCGCGCTGGGCGTACATCAGCACCGCGTCGACGGTCAGCGGCCCGCGCTTCCACTTGTACCAGAGGCCCTTGGGTCGGCCGGCGACGTAGGGCGCGTCGCGGCGCTTCAGCATCAGCCCCTCGGTCGCGCTCGAGCGGGCGTCGGCGCGCAGGCGCTCCAACTCACCGCGGTCGGAGAATTCGACCAGCTCCGACAGATCCATGCGCCGCGGCGCCTCGCGCGCCATGAGCGCCTCCAGCCGGGCGCGCCGCTCGGTCAACGGCAGGGCACGCAGATCCTCGCCGCGGTCGAACAGGATGTCGTACAGGCGCACGAACGCCGGGTGCTTGCGCAGCGTGGCGGCGGTTACGGTCTTGCGGTTGAGGCGCTGCTGAAGGTCGTTGAACGGCCGGACCTCGCCATCCAGCACCACCAGCAACTCGCCGTCCAGCACCGCCTCGAAGTTCACGTGGTCGAGCACGTCGGGGAAGGCGCCGCCGATGTCGTCGCCGGTTCGGGAGTAAAGGCGCGCCTGGCCGCCGCGCGAGGCGATCTGCACCCGGATGCCGTCCCACTTCCACTCGGCGAGGAAGGCGCCGAAGTCGAGGGTGGCGACCTCGGAGTCTTCCAGCGGATGCGCCAGCATCGGCGAGCGGAACACCGGCTTGTCCTTGGGGTCCGGGCGCGGTGCCTTGCCGTCGAGCCAAGCGAACAGCTCGCCATAGGGTGGTTCCAGCCCGTGCCAGACCTCCTCGATCTCGGCTGCGTCGACCCGTCCGTACTCGGCGAGCGCCACCTTGGCGAGGCGCGCCGAGACGCCGACCCGCAGGCCACCGGTGATCAGCTTCAGCAGCGCCCAGCGCCCGGTGGCGTCGAGCGGGTCGAGCCACTCCTCGATGACGTCGGCGGCGTCGGCACGGGCGGTGGCGCGCAGCCGCTCAACCACCTCGCCCAAGGTCGGCCAGGCCCGATTCGTGCGGCGCTCGGGCCAGATCAGCGCCGTGGTCTCGGCGAGGTCGCCGACGTAGTCGTAGGACCAGCCGAACAGAACCGGGTCGACCCGACGCATGGCGAGTTCGCGAATCGCACCCGCCTTGACGCCGGGGAACGTCAGGCCGCCGGTCAGCGCGGCGAGCGCCCATCCCCGGTCTGGATCCGGGGCATGGCGGAAGTAGTCGACGATCAGCGCCAGCTTGGTGTTGCGCGCCGGCGTGTAGATCAGCCGGTCCAGCAACTGCGAGAACGGCGTCATGCGCCGCCCTCGTCCTCGTATCCGACCAGCGACAGCGCCCGCGCCCGGTAGCCGCGGGCGCTGGCGGCGTGCATCAGCGCCTCCTCGCGACCGTGGGTGATCCAGATCTCGGGTGCCGCGACGTCGTCGACGGTTTGCAGCAACTCGTCCCAGTCGGCGTGGTCCGAGATGATCAGCGGCAACTCGACCCCGCCCTGGCGAGCGCGCTGGCGGACCCGCATCCAGCCCGACGCCATGCACACCACCGGGTCCGGCAACCGGCGCGCCCAGCGGTCGATGATCGCCGACGGCGGTGCCAGCACAATGCCGCCGCAGAACTCGTCCTTCGGCAGGCCCTTGGCGCCGGCGGTGGCGGGCCGCAGGTCGCCGAGCGCAACACCGTGCGCCTCGTACAGCGCGCACATCGGCAGCAGGGCGCCGTGGGCGTAGATCGGCCGGTCCCAGCCGGCCCGTCGCAGCAGGCCGATCAGCCGCTGCGCCTTACCGAGCGCGTAGACGCCGACCACGTGGCAGCGATCCGGGAACAACCGGACGCTGTCCAGCAGCCGGGCGATCTCGCCGCCGTCGTCCGGGTGGCGGAACACCGGCAGCCCGAACGTCGCCTCGGTCACGAACACGTCGCACGGCACCGGCACGAAGGCGGCGCAGGTCGGGTCGGGGCGGCGCTTGTAGTCGCCCGACACCACGATGCGCGAGCCCCGGTACTCGACGCACACCTGGGCGCTGCCCAGCACGTGGCCGGCCGGGTGCAGCGACACCTCGACGTCGCCGACCCGCACCACCTCGCCGTAGGCCAGCGCCTGCGTCGATCGCCCGGCCTGGTCGCCGAGCCGATGCGCCATGATCGCCAGCGTCTCGGCGGTCGCCAGGACCGCCTGGTGCCCGGGGCGGGCGTGATCGGAATGGCCGTGGGTGATGACCGCCCGATCGACGCCGCGCAGCGGATCGACGTAGAAGCCGCCGGGCACAACGTACAACCCGTGCGGGCGGACCTCGACCCAGGACTCGGGGTGGGGGGTGGCCATGGGACGGAAAGGTAAGGTGCCGTGAACCAGCGTCAACTGGGCAGCGGTCCGCACCTCACACCGCGCCTCACACGTTGTCCAGCCGGGCGCGGCGCCCGAGATAGCCGCCGTGGTGGCGCACGCCGTATTCCTCGCGGGTGACGCCCTTGCGTTCCATCAGCGTCAGCGTCAGGGCGTCGGCGATCGCGCTCATCGCCGCGATGCTGGCGGTCGGCGTCAGGCCGAGCGGGCACGGCTCCTGGATGACACCCATGTCGAGCACGATGTGGGCGAGGTCGCGCAGCCCGGAATCCGGGTGCGAGGTGATGCCGATCACCACGCCCTCGCGGTTCAGGTGGCGCGACAGCTCGATGCACTCCAGCACCTCGCGGGTCTTGCCGGAGGTCGAGAACGCGATCAGGCAGTCGCCGTCTTCGATGTGGCCGAGATCGCCGTGGGCCGCCTCGCTCGGGTGGATGTAGAACGCCGGAGTCGCGGTCGACGCCAGCGTCGCCGCGAACCGG
>CAYNFA010000029.1:0-14973 GCA_964396345.1 uncultured Thalassobaculum sp. | reverse complement strand
GGCCAGGGTCGGCGGCGCCGACAGCAGGCGCGCCACCACCCGGCGGATCGCCGCCTCGTCGACCGCGTCGACCTTGGCGACGATCTCCGCCACCGACGGCGGGCGGCCGTACACCAGCATGTGGTTGGCGAGTTGCTCGCAGCGCGTGCCGGTGCTCTCCCGGCTCATCAGCAGCGAGGCCTTGAGCTGGGTGCGGGAGCGCGCCAGTTCGCCACCCTCGAGCTTGTCGGCCACCGCGTGCAGCTGCTCGACGATCAGCGGCATGACCTCGTCGATCTCGTCCGGCCCGGTGCCGGCGTAAACGCCGAGCGTGCCGTCGTCGAAATACGACGAGGTGAAGGAGTAGACCGAGTAGGCGAGGCCACGCTTCTCGCGGACCTCCTGGAACAACCGCGACGACATGCCGCCGCCGTACAGCGTCGAGAACACCTGCATGGCGTGGAAGTCGGGATCGTCGAACGCCACGCCGCGGAAGCCGAGCACCACGTGCAGCTGCTCGAGGTCGCGGTCGACCCGGACCTCGCCGCCGACATAAGCGGCGCCTTCGGTAGTCGCGACGGCGCGCCCCGGCAGGTGGTCGAAGCGCTCGGCGGCAAGCGCCACCAGGGCATCGTGGTCAACCTTGCCGGCCGCCGACAGGATCGACACGCCGGGGCCGTAATTGGTGTCGAGGTAGCCGACCAGCGCGTCGCGCCCGAGCGACTGCACGACCTCGCTGCGCCCCAGGACCGGGCGGCCGAGCCCCTGGTCCGGGTAGGCCGCCTCCTGGAAATGGTCGAAGATGATGTCGTCGGGGGTGTCGGCGACCTGGCCGATCTCCTGGACGATGACCGAGCGTTCGCGGCCCAGTTCGTCCGGGTCGAACACCGAATCCTGCAGGATGTCGGCGATCAGGTCGACCGCCACCGGCAGGTCGCCGGCCAGCACCTTGGCGTAGTACGCCGTCTGCTCGCGCGAGGTGTAGGCGTTCATGTGGCCGCCGACATCCTCGATCTCGCGGGCGATCGCCGCCGCGTCGCGCCGCCGCGTGCCCTTGAACACCATGTGCTCGATCAGGTGCGCGATGCCGTTCTCGGCCGGCTTCTCGTGGCGGGTGCCGACGCCGACCCACAGGCCGACCGACGCGGACTCCACCGACGCCATGGCGTCGCTGACGACCGTCAGCCCGCTATCGAGGCGGGTGACGCGGATGCCCATCGCCGGATTGAACTCGTTCACGCTTCGACTCCACGGGTGGCGACGCGGTCGCGGATGTAACCCTGCAGGGCGGCGAGTTCGTTCGGGATCACCGGGTTGCGCTCGGGACGCGTCAACAGGTCGGCCATCCGTTCCGGCAGCGGCGCCGGGGCGCCGACCGCGCGCTCGATGGCCTCGGCGAACTTGGCGGGATGCGCGCAGGCGAGCGCCACCACCGGCACCGCCGGGTCGCGCTGCTTGCGGGTCTGCTCGACGGCGCCGACGCCGACCGCGGTGTGCGGGTCGAGCAGTTCGCCGGTCTCGTCGCGCACGCGGCGGATGGTGTCGAGCGTGGCGGCATCATCGCTTCGGGCGGCGATGAACAGCGCCGAGGCCGGCCCCATGCGGTTGGCGCCGACGGTGAATCGGCCGTCGCGCCGGAACGCGGTGAGGGTCGCGTCGACCTCGGCGCCGTCGCGGTCCATCAGGTCGAACAGCAGGCGCTCGAAATTGCTCGACACCTGGATGTCCATGGACGGGCTCAGGGTCGGGACCACGCCGCGGATCTCCATGTCGCCGGTCTCGAAGAACCGGGTAAGGATGTCGTTGGCGTTGCTGCCTGTCACCAGACGCTCGATCGGCAGGCCCATCTGCCGGGCGGCGTAGGCGGCGTAGACGTTGCCGAAATTGCCGGTCGGCACCGCGAACGACACCGGCCGCTCCGGCGCGCCGAGGTTCGCCGCCGCCCAGAAATAGTAGGCGATCTGCGGCATGATCCGCGCCCAGTTGATCGAGTTGACCGCCGACAGGCCATAGGCGTCGCGGAAGCCGGAATCGTTGAACGCCGCCTTCACCATGTCCTGGCAATCGTCGAAGGTGCCCTCGACCGCGATGGCGTGGACGTTGGGCGCGTCGACCGTGGTCATCTGGCGCTGCTGAACCGGCGACACCCGGCCCTTCGGGAACAGGATGAAGCAGTCGATGTTGGCGCGGTCACGGCACGCCTCGATGGCTGCTGCGCCGGTGTCGCCGGAGGTCGCGCCGACGATCGTCACGCGCTCGCCCCGGGCCGACAGCACGTGGTCGAACAGCCGCGCCAGCACCTGCATGGCGTAGTCCTTGAACGCCAGGGTCGGGCCATGGAACAGCTCCATCAGCCACAGATTCGGCGCCAGCTGCTTGAGCGGGGCGACGCAGCGATGCCCGAACCCGGCGTAGGTCTCGTCGACGATGCGGCGCAGCGCGTCGGCCGGCACGGTGTCGCCGACGAAGGGCTGCATCACCCGCAGCGCCACCTCGGCGTAGGACAGACCCTTGAGGGAGCGGATGTCGTCGCGCGAGAACAGCGGCCAGACCGCCGGCACGTAGAGCCCGCCGTCCCGGGCGAGGCCGCACAGCAGGACCTCGTCGAAGGCAAGAGCGGGCGCGCGGCCACGAGTGCTGATGTATTGCACGGAGCGGTGTATCCCTGCGTGGTGACGCGGTAACCTATCGACGGTGTCATCGGGGCGCAACCACCGACGCCGCGCCCTGGAGACGCCACCAAACCTGAGGAAAACGGGGCGAACCGCATGACGATCCGGACGGTGGCGATCTTCGCCCCAGGCGACATGGGACACGCGATCGGCCGCGTGCTGGTCGACCGCGGGGTCCGCGTCACCACCAACCTCGCCGACCGCTCGCTGCGCACCGTGCGGCTGGCCTCGGCCGCCGGCATCATCGACGCCGGCGAGGACGTGGCGGCGATCGACGGCGCCGACATCGTGCTGTCGGTTCTGCCCCCGGACCAGGCGGTCGACATGGCGACCCGGCTGGCCTCGGCGATCGGTGAGGTCCGGCGCAAGCCGCTGTACATCGACCTGAACGCGGTGGCACCGGCAACCGCGGTCGAGGCGGCGGAAATCGTGGATTCGGTGGGAGGACCCTTCCTGGACGGCGGCATCGTCGGTCCGCCACCGAAGCCGGGGCGCAGTCTCGGGCCTCGGCTGTACGTCTCCGGCGCCGCCGACGCGGTGCGCTTCGCCCTCGACCTCCGGGAATTCGGGTTGGACGTCCGCGCTGTCCCCGGCGGGATCGGCGCCGCCTCGGCGCTGAAGATGTGCTACGCCGCCGTCACCAAGGGGCTGACGGCGCTCGGCACGGTATCGCTCGCCGCCGCCAAGGCCTACGGCGTCGACCGCGAGCTGGCGGCCGAGATGGCGGCGAGCCAGCGAATGCTCAGCGACCGGTTCGAGCGGTCGCTGCCCGACATGGCGCCGAAGGCCTACCGCTGGGTCGGCGAGATGGAGGAGGTGGCGCGAACGGTCGCCGATGTCGGCCTGGACCCCAAGCTGTTCCTCGGGGCCGCCGACATCTACCGGCTGGTCACGGCGACCGCCCTCGGCCAGGAGGTGCCCGAGGACCGGTCGATCGGGTTCACCGCCGACGAGGTCGCCGGCATCGTCGCCGGCGCGCTCGAGGCCGGGATGCCGGCCGATGGCGAGCCATAGCGGCCACGGTTGATCTCTCTATCGCCGGCAACGGCCGAGCCGCTATCATGACGTCCATGCTCCGAGGCTCGAGAACCGACCGGCACGCCCTTCGCGATGGCCTGCCCGCCTTGGCCGTCGCCGCGCTGGCCATCCTGGCGGGCGCCACTCCCGCCCGTGCCGAAGCCGGGCCGCTGCCCGACTGGCACCGCGCCGCCTACAAGACGCTCACCTTCCAGGCTGCCGCCGCGCTGGCGGATGTCGCTCTTTTCGGGGTGATCTTCGCGGCCGGCGCCGGAACCGGTGCCGCGTTCGCGGTGGCGAACACGACGACCGCCACGGCGCTCTACTATCCCTACGAGCTCGCCTGGGACCGCCTCGGCCCGGCGCCGGCGGCAACCACGCCCGAGACCCAGGCGACGAAGGCGGTCGGCTACCAGATTCTGACCTCGATTCGTAACCTCGGCCTGACCTATGCCTTCACGGGGGCGCTGCTGCCGTCCGCCGGCTTCGTCGCGGCCGCCTTCGCCGTCGACACCGCGCTTTACGTCGGCAATGACGTCGTCTGGGACACGATCCAGCCACGCACCGATCCCGCGGTTACCGCCGCGCTCTGACCGCCACCAGATTCCAAGACGCCCCGCCACCAACGCCATCGGAAACTCCACGATGCTGATTCTCGAACTCGCCGTGGTCGGCTCGCTCATTCTCCTGAACGGCTTCTTCGCCATGTCGGAGTTGGCGGTGGTGTCGTCCCGCAAGGGCCGCCTGCAGCAGCTGGCGCAATCCGGCAGCCGCGGCGCCCGCCGGGCCCTCAAGCTGATCGAGGACCCGACCGGTTTTCTCTCCACCGTGCAGATCGGCATCACACTGGTCGGCGTGCTGGCCGGCGCCTACAGCGGCGCCACCCTGGCGGAGCCGCTCGCCGACGCGCTCGGCACGCTGTCCTGGATCGACGCCTCGGCGGACGAGCTCGCCTTCGTGATCGTGGTGGTGGGCATCACCTATCTGTCGTTGATCGTCGGCGAGTTGGTGCCGAAGCGCCTGGCGCTGAGCAACGCCGAGGGCCTGGCGTCGCTCGTGGCCCCGGTTCTGACGATTCTGGCCCGGGCCGGCGCGCCGCTCGTCTGGTTCCTGCGGGTCTCCACCGAAGCGGTGCTGGCGGTGCTGCGGGTCAAGACGACGGCGTCAAGCACGGTGACCGAGGAGGAGGTGAAGTCGCTGATCGCCGAAGGCACCAGCGCCGGGATCTTCGAGCCGGCGGAGCAGGACATGGTCGGCCGCGTCCTGCGCCTGGCCGACCGGCCGGTGCGCACGATCATGGTGCCGCGCCCCGACGTGATCTGGCTCGACGCCAACGATCCGGACGACGCGATCCTCGATGAGGTCCGCGACAGCGGCCATTCCCGGTTCCCGGTGGCGCGCGGCGACGACGTCGACCAGGCGGTCGGGGTGGTGCACGCCAAGGACCTGCTCGAACAGCAGCGCCAGACCGGGGCCATCGACCTGATCGCCGCCATGCGGGAACCCCTGTACGTCAGCGATTCGATGCCGATCCTGAAGCTGCTTGACCAATTCCGATCGTCAAGCGTCCACATGGCGCTGGTGCTGGACGAGCACGGGTCGCTGGAGGGGGTGGTGACGCCGCTCGACATCCTGATCGCGATCACCGGCGGCCTGCCGGAACGCGAGGGCGACGGCGACCCGGACGCCGTGCGGCGCGACGACGGCTCCTGGCTGCTCGACGGGCGCATGGCGATCGACGAGGTCGAACGGGTGCTGGACGCGCCGGCGATCGCCGACGGCGACTACGCCACGCTGGCCGGCTTCGTGCTGCACCGCCTGGGGCACATACCGAAGCCTGGGGAGAGCTTCGTGTGGCGCGACTGGCGCTTCGAGGTCGTCGACCTCGACCGCCGCCGCATCGACAAGGTCCTGGCGACGCGCATCGTGCAGGCGTGGTGACCGCCGGCGGGCCAGCCTCCCGGCCCGCCGATGAAACCTATTCCGACGCCATCGGTTGCCCTCCCGACACCGACCCGGGAGAAAGTTCATGTTCAAGTTCATCGGCGGCGCGATCGGCACCATCTTCATTATCGGACTGATCGTGGTGGTCGGCCTGTTCATGCTGATCTTCTGAGCCGTCGGGCGGCACCGCCCTGCTCGCGCGCCCTCATCTTCCGTTTCACCTCGCCCGGGACTTATCCGGCCGGAGGGCCGTCTGTGGTGAGTAAGGGGCGCGGCGAGCGCGCCTCGTGAAACCGAACCGCAGGACCCGAGATGAATCGTACCGACACCCGCATCGCTCCCGCCACGTTCCTCGCCGCCATTCTTTTGGCGGTCCCGATTGCGGCACCGGCTACCGCCACCGCCCAGACGACCGCGCCGGCTTCACCGCAGTCCGGCCCCGAGCGGTTCTCCGACGATCAGCTGAAGTCGTTTGCTGAGGCCTCGCTCGAGGTCGAGCGGCTCAATCAGGAATGGTCGCCGAAGATCTCCAGCGCCGGCACCGCCGAGGAGCGTGCGAAGGCCCGCGACCAGGCCATGCAGCAGATGGCCGAGGCGGTCGAGCAGAAGGGTCTGTCCGTTCAGGAGTACAACCAGATCGTGAACGCGGCACAGATGGATCCGAAGACCGCCCGTACGGTCGAGACCTACCGCACCGAGCTCCGCTAGGAAGCGGTATCGTCGACGTTGATCAATGTTGTTATGCTTGATCGATGTCGACGACCCGTGCCTGGATTTCGGCCGCCGAGGCGGCTGCCGAACTGAACGTCAGCCGCGCCACGCTGTACGCCTATGTCAGCCGCGGGCTGGTGGAATCGCGCGCCCAGCCCGGATCGCGGCGGCGGCTTTACGCGGCCGGCGATATTCGCCGATTGCGCGCCACCGCCGCGGATGGCGGCGGCGCGTCTCCCGATCGGGCCCTGGATTTCGGGGCGCCGGTGCTGGAGAGCGCGATCACCCTGATCGATGGCGGGCGGCTGTACTACCGCGGCCGCGACGCCTTGGCGCTGGCCCGCAGCGCCACCCTGGAAGCCGTGGCCGCATTGTTGTGGGAGGTCGGGGACGAAGACCCGTTCGCCGGAATCACCGTCGACCCGGCCCCCCTGGTGGCACCCGGCATCGCCGGCGCCGTGGCGCGGCTGGCGGTCGCCGGCCGGTCCGACGTCGGCGCCTACGCCCGGACGCGACCCGCGCTCGCCCGCACCGGCGCCCGCATTGTTCGGCACCTGGTCGCCTCTTGGGCCGGCGGCGGCGCGTCCGACGCCCCGGCCCACACGACGCTGGCCGCCGCCTGGGGCATCCCGGCGGCCGCCGGCGCAATCCGCACCGCGCTGGTGCTGTGCGCCGATCACGAATTGAACGCCTCGGCTTTCGCGGTGCGCGTTGCCGCCTCGACCGGGGCCACGCCCTATGCCGCGGTGATCGCCGGCCTCGCCACGCTGGAGGGGCCGCGTCACGGCGGCATGACCCCGCAGGTGCTCGGGCTGATCCGCGAGGCCGAGCGCCTCGGTGACGGCCGCGCGGCCGTCACCGAGCGGCTGCGCCGTGGCGACGGGCTGCCTGGCTTCGGGCACCGGCTGTATCCCGACGGCGACCCGCGCGGGCGCGCGGTCCTGGATGCCGTCCTCGCGGCGGCAGGGCCGCAGCCGGTCCTGGCGATCGCCGAGGCTGCCGCCGAGGCCGGGCGGGAAGCCACCGGGCTGGCGCCCAACCTTGACTTCGGGCTGGCCACGCTGGCCGCCACCTGGGGGTTGGACGCCGACTGCGCGATCGGACTGTTCGCGATCGGCCGCAGCGTCGGTTGGCTGGCGCACGCCACCGAACAGGCAGGCACCGGTTCGCTGATCCGTCCGCGCGCCCGCTACACTGGTCCGGACCCTCGGCCCGCCCACGCCAACCGGGCGCGGGAGTGAGCGCAACGCCCGCATTGCGACGCCCTCGAGCGGGCGCTATAGGCGATCCATGAGCACCTGCGTGTGGTCCGGAGCCTGCCGTAGGCCCGGCTGGTAGGCCCCGGGTCGCCGCTGCGCGTCGCCGGGGTGATGACAGAGAGGACGGGTGGCGTTCACGCCCTCTCGCGGCCGTCGTCAAGTCGGGGATCGGGTCCTCTGCCCGTCGGGCGCTATCCGTCCAGATACCGGCGCCTCAGATGCGCCAGGAAGGCGGCCGCGTCGAGGCGGGACCCGGTGGCGTTCTCGAGGATCTCGTCGGTGGTCGCCGAGCTGGCCCGCTCGTGGACGTTCGGGCGCAGCCAGCCGAGCAGGCGTGTGAAGTCGCCGCGGCCGATCGCCTCGGGAATCCCCGGATCGGCCAGCACCGCCGCTCCGTAAAGCTGGGCCGCCGCGAGGGCGCCGAGGGTGTAGGTCGGGAAGTAGCCGATCGCGCCGTCGTACCAGTGGATGTCCTGCAGGCAGCCCCTGGCGGCGTCCGGCGGCACCACCCCGAGCAGTGCTTGCATGGCCTCGCCCCAGGCCGCTGGAAGCTCGGCCACAGTCAGGTCCCCCGACAGCAGCGCCCGTTCGAGCCGGAAGCGCAGGATGACGTGCAGGGGGTAGGTGACCTCGTCGGCGTCGACCCGGATCAGGCCACGCTCGACCCTGGTGTAGACGCGCCTGAGATTGCCGGGATCCCAGGACGCGCCGTCGCCCCCGAAGGCCGAGCGCGCCATCGCCGAGAGATGGCCGAGAAACGCCGGCGACCGGCAGGCCTGCATCTCCATCAGCAGCGACTGGCTCTCGTGCATCACCATGCCGCGCGCCTCGCCGACCGGCTGGCCCCGCCAGGCGACCGGCAGCCCGCGTTCGTACAGCGCGTGCCCGGTCTCGTGGATCACCCCCATGACACCGGAGACGAACCCGGTCTCGGCGAACCGGGTGGTGACCCGCACGTCGTCGGGCACGCCGCCGCAGAACGGGTGCAGGGTCTCGTCGAGGCGGCCGTGCTCGAAGTCGAAGCCGAGCGTCGTCATGACGTCGCGCGCCAGCAGCCGCTGCGCCGGGATCGCGAACGGACCGGCCGGCGGCACCGGGTCGCCCTCGCGCGCCTGCCGGTCCAGCACCGCCTCCAGGATGCCCGGCAGGGCGGCCTCAAGCTCCGCGAACAGCGCCTCGATCCGCGCCACCGAGGCGCCCGGCTCGTACTGGTCGAGCAGGGCGGCGTAGGGCTCGACGCCAAGCGCGGCGGCCTTCGCCGAGGCCGCCTCGCGGGACAGTCGGACGACCTCCGCCAGCGGCGCCTGCACGATCGAGAAGTCGGAGGCGGCGCGGGCGGCGCGCCAGGCCGTCTCAGATTTGGCGGTGGCGCGCGCCGTGGCGTCGACCAGCGCCGACGTCAGCGCGGTGGCGTGCGCGTGCCGGCGACGCATTTCCGCGAGATTTGTGGCCCGCCAATCGGTCAAGGACTCCTCGGCGGCGGCCGCCAGCAGGTCTGCGGTCTCGGGTGCGGCGAGCATCTCGTGGGCGAGCACGCCGAGGGTGGCGGTCTGCTCGGCGCGGGCATCGCCGCCGCCTGCCGGCATCATCACCATTCGGTCCCAGGACAGCACTCCGAGCGCCCCCTCGACGGCGGCGAGGCGCCGGAAGCGGACCTCCAGCGTGTCGGTCGCCGGGGTGGCGGTCGCCGGGGTGGCGGTCGCGGTGGCAGGCGCGCTCACGTCCGGTCCTCGCGTTCCTTGCGCTCCAGCTGGCGGTGCCAGACCACGTAGACCGCGAGCAGGGTTGCCGCCAGCAGGAACCAGGTGATCGCGTACTGCAGGTGCTCGTTGCGGACCTGGATCGCCGCAACCGCGCCGATCGGCAGGACGGTCGGGCGCGGCGTGGGCCGGAGCGCGTCGATGTAGTAGTTCGCGACCGGTCCTAGGTTGCGGTGCGCCGCCATCACCGCCGGCTCCACCGTGAACCAGATCTCGCGGCCAGGTTCGTTCTCGGGGACGAAGTACCCCTTTCGGTCAGCCTCCCGGACGATGCCGTCGATGGTCACCTTCCCGTCCGGCAAGGTCTCCGGCCGGGCGGCCTGGAGCCGGCGATCCATCGGCACCCAGCCCCGGTTGACCAGCACCGTCGGCCCACCATCGACGACGAACGGGGTGACCACGTGGAAGCCGGCGTTGCCCTCGAAAGGCCGGCCGGTGAGATGGATTTCCTTGTCGTTGAGGAACCGCCCGGTCGCCTCGACCCGGCGGAACTGCCAAGCCTGGATGTCGTCGATCACGTTGGGCGGAGCCACGGCGGGTTGCGTCACCCGGCTTTCGAAGCTGTCGATGATCGCCGACTTCCACGCCAGCCGGTCGAGTTGCCAGAACCCGAGGGCCAGCATGACCAGGACGGCGGGCACGGTGAATACGGTCGGCCAGAGTCTGGGGCGGAACAGCATCGGGGCCTCGGCGGGTGAAAGGAGGGCGACGCCCTCTAGATCGAGCGTACGCGGCCCGAGGGCAAGCGCCGGAAGGTCGCGGCGGTCAGGATTCGGCGCCGCGATGGCGATAGTGGAGTGCCACCATCAGGCCCTTGAGCGGCCGCAGCAGCGCCAGCGTGCCGCCCAGCACGGCGCCCGCCCACAGCACGGCGTGGGCCCACAGCGGTGGCGCGAACGCGGCATCCACGGCGAGGGCCACTGGCACCACGACCGCCCCAAGGATGAAGATGACGAAAACCGCCGGCCCATCGCCGGTGTCGTGGTCGGCGAGGTCAAGCCCGCAGATCTCGCACGAGGGGCGCACGGTGAGATAGCCATCGAACAGGCGTCCGGCGCCGCAGCGTGGGCAGCGGCAGGCGAGGCCGGCAATCAACGGCGAGGCGGTCGGCGGGTGAGGCTCTCTCACCCGCCCGTCCTTACCGAGGCGGACGCGATCAGGCGCCCCACCAGTAGATGCACACGAACAGGAACAGCCAGACCACGTCCACGAAATGCCAGTACCAGGCCGCCGCCTCGAAGCCGAAATGCTGCTCCGGCGTGAAGTGCCCGGCGTAGGCGCGGAACCAGCAAACGATCAGGAAGATCGTGCCGACGATCACGTGGAAGCCGTGGAAGCCGGTCGCCATGTAGAAGGTCGACGGATAGGCACCCTCGGTAAACCCGAACGCCGCGTGGCTGTACTCGATGGCCTGCAGGGCGGTGAAGCCTATGCCGAGCAGGATGGTCAGGCCGAGGCCGAGCAGCAGGTTCTTGCGGTCGTTGTCCAGCAAGGCGGCGTGCGCCCAGGTCACGGTGGTGCCCGACAGCAGCAGGACGAGCGTGTTCAACAGAGGCAGGTCGAACGGATCGAAGGTCTCGATCCCCTCCGGCGGCCACTCTCCGGTGCGCGGGTACAGAGCGAAGTCGAAGTACGCCCAGAAGAAGGCGAGGAAGAACATCACCTCGGAGGCGATGAACAGCATCATGCCGTAGCGCGCCCCGATCTGAACGACCGGCGTGTGGTGCCCCTGGTAGTGGGCCTCCCGCAGCACGTCGCGCCACCAGAAGAACATGGTCATCAGCACCAGCCCGAGGCCGATGATCGTCATCAGCCCGCCGAACGGCTTGTCGTGCATGTAGAGCGTGCCGCCAGCCGCCAGCACAAAGCCCGATCCGGCGCCGACGAACGGCCAGGGGCTCGGCTCGACCAGGTGGTAGGGATGCTTCTGTTCGTGTGCCATCGGTCCCTCGTCTCACACGCAGCCGGCGCTAGCGACCCCGGCCGCCCCCGCAGTGGATCGTCATCGTCTGGTTGCGCCGACAGCCATGTCCTCGGTGGCCGCCGGCATCTCGGCGATCTGCCGCGCCCGGCTCTGGTCCGGGGCGCGAAAGAATGTATAGGACAGCGTGACCGTGGTCAGCCCGTCCATCTTGCGGTCATCGGCCAGATCCGGATCGAGATAGAACGTTACCGGCATGTCCACGGTCTCGCCCGGTCGCAGCACCTGCTCGGTGAAACAGAAGCAGTCGATCTTGTCGAAATACAGCCCCGCCTTGTCCGGCGTCACGTTGAACGTCGCGGTGCCAACGACGGTCTCGGTCCCGGTGTTGGTCGCCCGGTAGAAGGCCAACCCGGTCTCGCCGACCTGGAGCGGCATCGAGCGTTGCGCCGGAACGAACTTCCAGGACAGTTCCGGATTCACGTTGGCGTCGAACCGCACCGTCATCCGGCGATCGAGGACCCGGTCAGACTCGCCGGTCGCCACCTGGGTGGTGCCGCCGAAGCCGGTGACCCGGCAGAACAGCTCGTAGAGCGGCACCGAGGCGTAGGCGAGGCCGACCATGCCGACAACCACGCCAGCCAGCACGCCGGCGGTGCGCCCGTTGCGCGTCCGCTGCCCTCTCGCCTGCCGATCGCGTTCGGTTTCGTGCGTCATGGCTTCAGCTCATTCGGAGGATGGTTATGACGAAGAAAAGTGCCGCCAGCGCCAGGATGGCCGTGATGATTGCCACGTTGCGGCGGCGCCGGGCGGCCCAGGGATCGTCAGCAGCCGGTGTCGGCTTCGAATCGGGTTTCGCCATGGCGCTACACCCTCACCCAGCTGTCGACCAGCAGCGCGCCGTAAAGCGCGAACAGGTACAGGATCGAATAGCCGAACAACTGCTTGGCCGGGCGGTGGTCGTCGTCGTTGCCCCGCCACACCCGCACCGCCGACAGCACGAACAGGCCACCCAGGAACGCGGCGGCCACGCCGTAGGCCGGTCCCGAGAAACCGATCAGCGCCGGCACGACCCCGAGCGGGGCCAGCAGCAGCGTGTAGATGAGGATCTGGCGACGGGTCTCGCGGCCGCCGGCGACCACCGGCAGCATTGGCACCCCGGCGCGCGCGTAGTCACCGCAGCGCCACAGCGCCAGCGCCCAGAAGTGCGGCGGGGTCCACATGAAGATGATGGCGAACAGCACGATCGAGACCATCGAGACATCGCCGGTGACCGAGGCCCAGCCGATGATCGGCGGAAACGCGCCGGCGGCGCCGCCAATGACGATGTTGTGCGGCGTCAGCCGTTTCAGCCAGATGGTGTAGACGAACACGTAGAAGCCGATCGTCAGCGCCAGCAGCCCCGCCGCCACCCAGTTGACGGCCAATCCCATGACCAGCACCGACAGACCCGACAGCACGATACCGAAGGTGAGCGCCTCGTCGGCGTTCAGCCGCCCGCCCGGGATCGGTCGCTTGCGGGTCCGCTCCATGACGGCGTCGATGTCGCGATCGTACCACATGTTGATGGCACCGGCGGCGCCGGCACCGATGGCGATGCACAGCACCGCGATCAGCGACAACACCGGGTGCAGATGCCCCGGAGCGACCGCCAGTCCGACGGCGCCGGTGAACACCACCAGCGACATGACCCGCGGCTTGAGCAGGGCAACATAGTCGGCGACCGAGGCCGTCCCGCCAGGGACGGCCTCGGCGGCTTGGTCGATCCGCGCGATGTCGGCGGAGATATCGGTCACGTCAGCCTCTCGGTCCCCGGCTCACTTGACGCGGGGGATCTCTTCGAAGGTGTGGAACGGCGGCGGCGAGGACACGGTCCACTCCATCGTCGTGGCGCCCTCGCCCCACGGGTTCATCTCGGCCTTGCGCTTGGCCATTAAGGCCTCGACGACCACCCAGATGAAGATCAGTGTCCCGATGCCCCCGATGTAGGAGCCGATCGAGGAGACGAAGTTCCAGCCAGCCAAGGCGTCGGGGTAGTCGATGTAGCGCCGCGGCATACCCGCCAGCCCAAGGAAGTGCATCGGGAAAAACGTCAGGTTCACGCCGACGAACGTCACCCAGAAGTGCAACTTGGCGAGCGTTTCGTTGTACTCGTAGCCGGTCATCTTGGAGAACCAGTAGAAGAACCCGCAGAAGATGCCGAACACCGCGCCGAGCGACAGCACGTAGTGGAAGTGCGCGATCACGTAGTAGGTGTTGTGCAGCGCCAGATCGACGCCGGCGTTGGCAAGCACCACGCCGGTGACGCCACCGACCGTGAACAGGAAGATCAAGGCGATCGCCCACATCATCGGCACCTTGAACTGCAGGGAGCCGCCCCACATCGTCGCAATCCAGGAGAAGATCTTGATGCCGGTCGGCACCGCGATGACCATGGTCGCGGCCGTGAAGTAGGCGCGGGTGTCGACGTCCAGGCCGACCGTGTACATGTGGTGGGCCCAGACCACGAACCCGACCACCCCGATGGCCACCATCGCGTACGCCATTCCGAGATAGCCGAACACCGGCTTGCGCGAGAAGGTGCTGATGACCTGGCTGATGATGCCGAACGCCGGGAGGATCATGATGTAGACCTCCGGGTGGCCGAAGAACCAGAACAGGTGCAGGAACAGGATCGGATCGCCGCCGCCCGCCGGATCGAAGAACGCGGTGCCGAAGTTGCGGTCGGTCAGGAGCATGGTGATCGCACCCGCCAGCACCGGCATCGCCAGCAGCAGCAGGAACGCGGTGATCAGCATCGACCACACGAACAGCGGCATCTTGTGCAGGGTCATGCCCGGCGCGCGCATGTTGAAGATGGTCGTGATGAAGTTAGCGGCGCCCAGGATCGAGCCGGCACCGGCGAGGTGCAGCGAGAAGATCGCGAGGTCCATCGCCATCCCTGGCGTGCCGAGTTTTCCCGACAGAGGCGGATAGATGGTCCAGCCGACGCCGGCGCCGCTGGCGCCACCGGTTCCCTCGACGAACATCGACAGGACCAGCAGCAGGAAGGCCGGCACCAGCAGCCAGAACGAGATGTTGTTCATGCGCGGGAACGCCATGTCCGGCGCGCCGATCATGATCGGCACGAACCAGTTGCCGAAGCCGCCGATCAGCGCCGGCATGACCACGAAGAACACCATGATCAGGCCGTGGGCGGTGACGTAGACGTTCCAGACGTTGCCGTCCTCCATGTACTGCAGGCCGGGGCTCTGCAGTTCCATGCGCATGAAGATCGAGATGCCGCCGCCGATCAGGCCGGCGAAGACCGCGAACACCAGGTACAGGGTCCCGATGTCCTTGTGGTTGGTGGAATACAGCCAGCGGCGCACGAAGCTGGTCGGCGCGCCGTGATCGTCGTGGCCGTGGGCGTGATCAGCGCTGCTCATCGTGTCGGTCTCCGCTCGATTACCGCGACGCGACCGCGGCCAGCCTGCGGCCGGCGGCACCGTCGTTAGTCGCGAACTTGGTCTTGGCGTCGGCGAGCCAGGCGTCGTAGGCCGCCGGCTCCAGCGCCTCCACGACGATCGGCATGTAGGCGTGGTTCAGGCCACAGATCTGGTTGCACTGGCCGTAGTACACGCCGGGTTTATCAACCTGAAACCAGGTCTCGTTGATCCGGCCCGGGGTGCCGTAGATCTGCACACCGAACGCCGGCATGAAGAACGAAT
>CAYNFA010000028.1:0-15159 GCA_964396345.1 uncultured Thalassobaculum sp. | reverse complement strand
AGGAGGCCTGGTAGGCAGCCTCGGGGTCCCAGCGTTCGACCTCCGGCCCGCCGGACCAGCGCAGCGCCCAGTCCTCGAAGATGATGGTACCGCGCTCACCGACCAGGCGGAGGGTATCACTGCTGCGCGAGGCGATGCCTGGGACGCTCATCGAGGTCGACATGGTGCCGATGGCGCCGCCGGGACTCTGCAACAGCAGCATGGCGGTGTCCTCGCCGACCACGTGCCCGCTGAGCCGGGCGAGACGGGCGCCGACGACGGCGAGTCCGTCGAGCAGGAAGCGCAGCGTGTCGAGCTGGTGGATCATGCCTTCCAGCACGGTGAGCCGCCGCATCGTCGCCATGAAGGCCTGCCGGCGAAGCGCCGGCGGCGGCTGATCGGGCAGGTCCGCGATCAGGCCGCTGCTGAACACCTCCATGGTGAACGCCCGCACCCGGCCGATGCGCCCCTCCTCCAGCCACTGCCGGATCAGCCGGTACTGCGGGCGGAAACGCCAGTTCTCGTGCACCATGAACGGCACCCGGTCGGCAATCTCGGCGACCAGCGCCCTGGCCTCCTCGAGGGTCGGGCAGAGCGGCTTCTGGCACATGATGGCGATGCCACGCACGGCGGCCGCCCGGCAGATCCCGGCGTGCAACTCCATCGGAGCGGCGATGTCGACAGCGTCGAGCGCCACCGCGTCCAGCATTGAGCCGGCGTCCGGATACACGGCCGGGATATCGAACGCCGCCGCGCGGTCGCGAGCCGCGTCCTCGGACGGGTCGGCGATGGCGACTACCTCCGCGCCCGGGCAGCGCCGCCACGCGGCGAGGTGGTACCGGCTGATCATGCCGGCACCGATCATGCCGATCCGCAAAGGCGACGATGTCGTCATGGCCACGCCATCCAGTCTCGAGGGAAAGCCGGTCGCGGTCACGACCGCCCGGCGATCCTAGAGCCGGCCGGCGGCCTCGGCCAGACGTCCGGCCCGGCGGTCAGGGCGCCGTGGCGACCGCCGGGTCCTTCTTCTGATATGTCGGGTTGAGATAGGTCAGGGTGATCGAGTTGCTGCTGGTGCTCTTGCTGTCGGCGGACAGGCCGACCGAGACCACCTTGACCTTCACCGAGGCGCTGCCGGAACGCTCCGCCGTCAGCACGAAGGCGAGGTCGACCTCGATCGACTTCGCCTCGAGCCTGGGTTCGTTCGCCATCGATCGATGCAGTGCCTCGCGGGCCGAAATCAGTAGCTCGGCGAACTGGATGCTTTGGGTGTGGTCGGCGCTCAACACCTGGCTGCCACGCGGCGGAACAAGCACGACGGTGACCTTGGAGCCGGCCTGCCCGGTCGCGGTCTCGTCGACGCCGAACTTGGTCTCGTCGAACACCGGCAGCGACAGTCCGAACTCGGATGACGATGTCTCCTGACGCTGGACGAACAGCGCGACCTTCACCTCGCTCAGGACCAGGCCGAGGGTCGGGCCCGGAGTGTTCTCCAGCCGCTGCAATTCGCGTTTGATGCCGCTTATCGTTTCCTCGAGAGAGAACGAGCCGACGACGGGCGCCGGCTTCCGGGCCCGCGTGAACAACAGGTAGGCCAGCCCCGCGGCGATCAGCGCGACGGCCAGCGCCAGAAACACCTGAGAGAAATCTGTAAGGCTCATCCGTCGAGCACCTTTGCGGCGAAAAGCTTGGGATCGATCACCCCGAAACGACCGAACTGCCGCTTCACATGGTCTGTATCGACAAGACCGGCGCCCGCCGCGGCGGGCTCCACCCCATCGAGCGGGACGGCGGTATCGACCAGCACCTGCTTGACCAGTTTCCAAGGCGTCGCGGGACGGTACTCGAACGTCACCGAGCCGTCGGCCGCAACCGTGGCGGTGCCGCAGAGCCTCGGCGCGTCCGCAACCGCCGCGGCGCGTCGGCGCTCGGGATCGGCGGTCAGCGCGAACAGAGGTCGCCCGTCGTCGGTCGACGGCGCCCGGGCCATGGTCTCCTTCACGAAATGCATGATCTGCGCTGCCGCCCCGCTGACGGTCGAGGCGGCCTGGCTGGTTCCGGACTCCAGTGTGTAGAGATCCCACTTTTCGCGCGGCACCGCGCGGCGGAACAGCGGACTTTCCTCGTCCCGTCGCCGACGTCTCGCCGACTTGGCGAGACCGGTCGAGTAGGTGGTGACGACATCTACTCCCTGGGCGACGACGTCCGGCCAGGTTTCAGGCCGGTCCGGGGCGCCGCGGGCCGAGAAGTCGGCGACGCGCTGGCCGTCATAGGCACCGACCGAGATCACCCATCGCGGCCAGCTCCACGGGTTCATCCACCCGGGCATGCTCTCGGCGCGCGGGTTGTTGCCGATGGCGACGACCGGCACCAGCCCGGCCTCGGTCGATGCCCTGGTGGCGGCGTGCATAGGCTCGTCCTCGAGCGGCTCCAGGGTCCAGAACCGTGGCTCCGGCCCGATGCTCATGTTGGCGACCGCCGGCAGCGGCACCGTCTCTACAGTGTGTTGCAGCGCCTTGATGGTCCGGACATAGAGCGGGGCAAGGTCGGGGTGCAGGTACCAGACCTGGGCGATTCCGGGACGTCCCGACAGGTCGAGCGCGGCCCCGACGTTCAACGTCGCCGCGACCCCGTTGATCAACGTCAACTCGACCGCGTCGGTGGCTGCGGGGTCGACTCCGAGCGTCCGCTCGGCGCTCGCCGCACCGTCCGTGAACCGCACGATGAAGGGATAGCGCCGGTCGCGCTGCGCGCGCAACGCCTCGACTTTTTCGGGCGGCCCGAGCGCGCTGGGCGATGCGGCGGCCGCGATCATGCGAGGACTCCGACCATGGGGAGGAGGACAGGACTCTGCGATGTTTTGGAAGCGTGTTTCCGGCATGGGCCGCCGTCAACCCTGGCGCCCGTGACAACGTCCGTCACCAACCAAAAAGGGTATGCTGCCTGCAACGAACGGGCGGAAACGGGAGCGGTGGTGCACGAGATCTGGATCACCCATGAGACCAGCTACGAGTTCGACCGAAGCGTCGACGGCGTCGAGTTGACCGCCCGGCTGCGTCCGATCGACGACGCCGCCCAGGCCGTGCTGGAGAGCGAGTTGCTGTGCCACCCCTGGCCGTCCGCCAGGACCCGTCTCGCCGACACCGACGGCACCCCGTCGGAACAACTGACCGTGCGGGGTCCGGTGCGGCGGATCGAGCTGCGCAGCCAGAGCCGTCTTCGCTGGTCGCCGGCGACGGCAGCGACGCGTCGGTCGCCAGGGCCCGACGAGCACCCGGAGCCGGCTCCGGACTGGGCGCAACCGGGCGGGGCGATCTGGGACTGGTCGGCCCGCACCCTGCCTGACCGCGATCCCGACCGCGCCGCGATAGCCGGCTTCCTGTCCGGGTTCCGCGCGACCTTCGCCTTCGACCCCGACGCCACCGACCCCGCCACCCCTCCCCCGGCCTTCTTCGCCCGACGTCGTGGGGTATGCCAGGACTATGTCGGCCTCGCGCTCGGTTGCCTGCGGGCGCGCGGCGTGTCGGTGCAGGCGGTGCTCGGCTACCTGGTGCGGTCGCCGGACGGCGAGCCTCGCTTCGAGGAAAGCCAACCGCACGCCTGGCTGGCCACATGGGACCCCGCCGCCGGATGGATCGACGCGGATCCGACCACCGGGTTGCCGCCGCCGAGCCGGCACGTCGTGCTGCGGCGGGGTCGCAGTCTCGCCGAATTGCAGCCGGTTTCGGGACGGCTTCTGGCGTCTGAAATCGCCACGCAGCGTCTGACCGTGAAAGTAACAATTGTTAAGGAAGCCCAGTGAACATAATGGGCTAGTATTCCCGGCGGTGGACCGTGACGGCGTCGAAGCAGGGGAAATCGACCATGGCCGAGCCCTACACCCAGCGCTTGGAGATCAAGATCGAGAGCCAGCCGGACAATGCCTTCGCGGTGTTCCGGATGTCCGGCCGGGAGGCGATCTCGGAGCTGTTCCGGTTCGAGGTCGAAATGCTGTCCGACGACGCCGATATCGCGCTCGATGGGCTCGCCGGGAAAGGCGCGACATTGACGATCTCGCGGCTCGGTCAAAGCCGGACGATCCACGGCATGGTCGAGAGGATCGAACTGCGCGCCGCCACGATGCAGGGTCAGTATGTCTATCGGGTGGTCGTGGTACCCCGCCTCAAACGCTTGGCGCTCAGCCGACAGAACCAGATCCACGGGACCACTACGCCGGTCTCGGTGAGCGATGTACTCGCCCACGAACTGATCGGTGACGACCTCAAGGGATCAGCCGCCTCGGCTGTGTCGGGCCGCCTCGGGTTGAATGACTTTGAGCTGCGGCTTACCCAATCCTACCCAAAGCGCGACTACGTCGTGCAGTTCAACGAAAGCGACTTCGACTTCATTTCCCGGCTCTGCGAGCACTACGGGATCTTCTATTTCTTCATTCATGAAAACGGGCGGGACGTGGCAGTGTTCGGAGATTCCCGAGTGGCGTTTCCGACCATCGCCGGCGATTCCAGCATCGCCTACCGCACAGCCAGCGGACTCGCCAACACCGCGGCATCGGGCGTCTTCCGGTTCGTGGGCAGTTCCAACCTCCTGCCCGCCCGGGTCTGCCTGCGCGACTACAATTATCGCATCCCCAACCTCGCCCTCGAGATCGACGAAACCGTCGACGCGAACGGCCATGGCGTGGTGGTCGAGTTCGGCGCGCATTTCCGTACCCCCCAGGAGGGCAGAGACCTCGCCCGGGTGCGCGCGCAGGAACTGGCGGCCCGCAAGTTCGTGTTCGAAGGCAGCAGCGACAACGTGCATATGACTGCCGGAGCGGTGTTCGACCTCGACGACCATTTCCGCAACGACTTCAACGCCAGCTACTTGGTGACGTGGATCGAGCACGAATCAAGCCAAGCCCTGCCCGGCATCTCCGAATTCACCGGCCCCGACCACGAGACCTCCTACCGCAATCGCTTCGAGTGCCTGCCGAAGAACGTCGACTTCCGGCCGGCCCGAAAAACCCCGAAGCCCCGCATGACCGGCCTTACCAACGCCACCGTCGACGCTTCAGGCGCCGGCCAGCGAGCCGAGATCGACGCATCCGGCCGCTACAAGATCCGCCAGCAGTTCGATCAGCGCGGCGAGGCGGGCGGCCAGTCGTCTCACTTCATTCGCAAGACTGAGCCCTACGGCGGCGCCAACACCGGCATGCACTTTCCGTTGCTGAAGGGCACCGAAATAATCTTGGGCTACGTCAACGGCGATCCGGACCGGCCGATCATCGTCGGTGCGATGCAGAACGAACAGTATCCGAGTGTGGTGAACTCCCGCAGCAACACAAAGAACCGGATGCGCACCACCAGCGGCGCCCTGTTCGAGGTCGACGACGGCCCGGCCTCGGGCGGAAGCGGCGGCAGCGGTGCCTCCTTGGGCGCCGCCTTGGAGCCGCAACGAGCCCTCGAGGGGCTGATTGGAGCGGCTGAGGTATCGCCTACAGTGGGCCCCGTTTCACAGCCGCTCGCCAGGCAGCGCGCTGAGGCCGACGCCCAGACCTCGGGCGGCGCCAGCTCGTCCTTTGCCCGCCTGCACACCCCCTCCGGCACTGATTCCTATTGGCGCCAAGGCTCAAAGCCGACCGACACCACAGAGGACAGCCGCACGCCCGGGATGTCGGACATGACCGGCGGCGACGACGCCGGCGGCGCCGGCCTCTTCGAGTACACTGCCGGCGACGGAACCTCGCTGGTCGATGGATCGAGCTACATCCAGGTCGGCGGCGACCGCCTTGACTACGTGGTTGGCAATCGGCGAATGAGCGCCGCCGTACACAACGCCGTCGCCAAGGGCGAGTACGGGGTGATCTCCAACGGCCTCAGCCTCGAAGCCAGCGCCGCCAGCCCGACCGATAATGCCTCCCCGACCGACGCCGGGGCCGGCAACCTCCTGATCACATCCGCCAACAACCTGACCGAGGTCGTAGGCGGCAGCTACTCGCAGGAGATCGCCGGCAACGGCATCACTCGTACCGAAGGCACCGAAGTTTCGCAGACCTGGGGCAGCACGGCCGACTTCATGATGGGCAGTTCGATCTCGATGACGCTCGGGTTCGACCTGTCGATCAACCTGTCGGCGGCCATCGACATCACGGCCGGCGGCAAGTTCGAGATGTTCCTCGGAATATCCTGCGACATCCGGATCGGTCCCGCTTTCGAGTTCGCGAGCAGCCCGGCGGTCGACCTCGGCACGGTCGGCGTTTCCGCCACGGCAGCCTCGGTAGACACGACCGGCGCAGAGGTCACTACTGTCGGCGTAAAGTCAGAGAATTCTCTCGCAACGGTGGCCAGCAACTTGGTGGAATCGGTTACCAGGACCCTCTCTGTCACATCCGGCATTTCAATCGATATTTAGCGAGGCCTGAAATAATGGACGGCAATCTGACCCCGGTACCGATCGCGCCATCGCAGAAGGCACCGGCGGCCGCCCACGCCGGACAGGTGATCGAGGTCTCGGACGATTCGGTCGTCCTCGCGATCGGCCGCAAACGGGTTTCCGGCCGACGGGCGACCAGTTGTCTGGTCGAGCCGGCGCCGGGCGACGTAGTCCTTGCGGTCGAGGCTGACGGCGAGACCTATGTGCTCGCGGTATTAGACCGGGCGGGCGGCGCCGGAGCCGTGCTGTCGGTTCCAGGGGTTGCCTCGGCAACGCTGAGCCAGGAGCAGTTGGCGTTGCGCTGCGAGACCCTCAGCGTCGATGCCGGCCACGCGACCCTGCGCAGCCGGCTCGCGCAGGTCGCGGGACAGACCCTGAGTGCGGTTGCGGAGCGGCTCGACGTCGTCGCCCGCACGCTGCGTCGCACCGCCGACCATGAGTTCAGCCACGCCAAGACAGCCACCCGGACCGTCGAAGGCATGGAAAGCGTGACCGCCCGGGAACTGATGCTGGAGGGCAGATCGGTGCTGGCTCAGCGCGCCGGCATCGTCCTGGTGGACGCCCGCGAGGACGTCCGGGTGAACGGCGAACGCATCACGATGGGCTGAGGGCGTGCAGACGTTGCTCCGCAGCGACCCTGCTGAAGTCGCCGGCGCGCATCTGGCGGCGGGCCGGACCGGGCAGGCCAAGGCGATCTATGAGCAGGTGCTCCGCGAACAGCCGCGGCACGCAAGAGCGCTGTGCGGGTTGGGGGCAATCGCGCTGCGCAGCGGCGAAATCGCCCGTGCGTTCGAGTTGATTGGACACGCCGTCGCAGCCGCCCCGACCGACGCCCTGGCCCTCGGCAATCTCGCCGTGGTGTATCAGGCGCGCGGAGAGTTGGATCGGGCCGAAGCCTGCCTGCGGCGCGCCCTTGACCTGGATTCCAGCTTGGCGGAACTGCACTCGAACTTCGCGAGCCTGATGCTGGCGCGCGGCGAACCCCGACTTGCCGAGACGGCGCAGCGCCACGCGATCGCGCTGGCGCCGGACGCGGCAACGCAGCGCTACAATCTGGCCAACCTCCTGGTCGCGACCGACCGCCGGGCGGAGGCGGCCGAGGCATACCGGTCCGTGCTGGAGATCGACCCGGGGCATGTCGGCGCCCTGAACAACCTCGCAATCCTTCACAAGCAGGACGGCCATCTGGACGTTTCCGAAACGCTTCTGGACGAGGCGCTTCTGCGCGACCCGATGAATCCCGAGCTGCTGGCCAACCACGCCGACATGCTGCTGATGCGCGGGCGCCGCGACGCCGCCCTGGCAACGATACGATGGGCGGTCGGCCTGTCGCCGATGAACCCGCGGCTGCGGGAAGCTCTGGGCGCCGTGCTGCTTGAACTCGGACGCCTCGCCGAGGCCGGCAAGGAACTTGCAGGCGCCATGCGCGCGGAACCAAGGAACCCCGGCATCGCGCTCAATCTGGCCCGGGTACTGCGCCGTCAGGGCAATCTCGATGGCGCCCAGATCGCCGCCAACCGTGCCGCGGAATTTCAGGATGGCGCCGGTCCGGCCCTCACCCAGGCCACCGAGCTGCTTCTGCTGCGCGGCCAGTATGGCGATGCCTGGGATCGGTTTGAGACCCTGGCCCGTGCCGGCTCTTGGCCGCTTGCCGAGACCAGTCTGGCGGACGGGGTCGAACTGGCCGGGGTCGCGCTCCGGCTGGTCTCGATGAGCGCCGCCGACAGCCTGTTCGCCGCCCGATTCGTCGCCGGGCTGGCCGCGCGCGGCGCGCTGGTGACGGTGATCTGTCCCCCGGTCCTCGCCCCCCTGATGGTCGCTGTCCGCGGCGTGTCGCAGGTCGAGGCGGCAGAAACCGTGGATCTCGCGACCCTCGCCGCCGACAGCCGGCAGACGCTGCTGCTCGACTCCCTACCCTGGCGGCTGCGCGTCACGCCCGACCAGCCGCCGGTGCGATTTCCGATCTTCGATCTCCCCGCACGTGCCGACTTCGCACCACCAGGAAACCGCGCGCCCCGGATCGGCGTGTGGTGGGAAGGCCCGGGCCCGGGTGCCGCCCTGCCGGAGGCGCTGTCCGGCTTCAGCGGGATCGACCTGGTGGCGATGCGGTCCGGCGGCGGCAATGGGTTCGACGACTTCCGGGCGCTCGCAGAGGCGGTCCAGACGGTCGACGTGATGATCACGCCGGATGGGCCGGTCGCGCATCTGGCGGCCAGCCTGGGTATCCCTACCTGGGTCCTTGTTGGTCGTGACGGCGCCTGGTTCTGGCCGCATGGGGGCCGGCGCTCCGACTGGTACCCATCCAGCCGGGCGTTCCCGCAGGCAACCGACGGCACCTGGACGGCAGCGCTCGACGCCCTGCTCGACGCACTCGCCACCCTGTCCGCCAACGCCACGTCACACGGAGAGCCCGTATGAACGCCTGGTCACCTCAGCTCGACGACCCGCCGGCGATCGCCAGGGTCCTGCTGATCGGCTTGCGCCGGGTCACGCCGGCGCTGTTCGACGCCGCCCAACGGGATTCGGAACGGCCAACCAGGCCGATCGCCACGGCTCTCTCGGTCGCCGACGACCCGTCGGCCAGCCTGTCGGTGGTGGGCCACGATCTGCGCCGGGGCGATCACGGCGCGCGCTACGCGCTGTTCCTGACGCTCACCGGCGAGGCGCGGTTTTCAAGCGGGGCAGTACCGGTCGCCGGCGACGTGGTCCTGGACATTGCCACCGGCGGCATCCTCCGGCTGCGCCTGACCCAGCCGATCGTGGCCTGACCGCGCTGGATACGCTCAAGTCAGAACCATGACGAGCGGCTGAGCCGGGCTGATCGACATTCCGACCATGTTCGGGCTCATGCCGTTGTGCCCGGAGACGTCAAGCATGCGAGTGACCGGCGCCACACCCTGGAACACCTTGATTGAACACGTGTAGTTCCGGCTCGGCCCCATCACCATCCCCGAGGCAACGCCCATGTTCACGCCGCCGTTGTCGCCCATCGTCATCGGCTGCATGGTCAGCAGGTTATGGTTCGGCATCATCATTGTGTAGCAGGTGAACTGCGTCGGGATCGAAGTTGGTCGCATCGAGAAGTTCGGGTAGGGGATCGGCACCGGCACCACAACCGGAGTCAGGCAGACGTCCGGAAACGCGAAGCCGAGTGCCGGAATCGGCCCCTGAGCGTTCAGAAAAACCATGGACTTCCCCTCTCTCCTAGCGACGTCTCGTCCGCAGGCGGTGTTCGACCGCGATCGGGTCGTACAGTTCCGCAATGGCGCGATCATCGTCGGTGCCCAAGGTGGTTGCGTGACCGACGCCGTTGGCGATTGGCGCATAGGTCGCGCCGTGCAGGTTCAGACGATAGACATTGGCCCCGGACAGATCGACCGCGGTCAGGTCGGCGTGGGACGCGTCGGCGTTGGTCAGGTCGGCACGGCGAAGCCGCACCCCCCTGGCCGATACCGATTTGAGCTGCGCCAGTTCCATCCGACAACCGTCCAGGACTGCACCGTCCAGCGCGGCGCCATCCAAGATCGCGTAGGTCAGGTCCATGCCGGCCATCTTGGCGCGGGTCAGGTTTGCCTTGATGAACAGCGACATGGGCGCACGGGCACCGGTCAGCGAGGCGCCGGCGAGGGCTGCCTCCTGGAAGTTGCTCTGGGTCAGATCGCAACCGGACAGGTCGACCCCGACCAGGGACGACTTCATGAAGTTGCAACGCGCCAAGCTGAGCCCCGACAGGTCGAGCCCGTCAAGCTGCGCCTCCATCAGCATCACGGACTCCGCCCGCAACCCGGCGACTGGGCAGTCGCGAAGGTCGGCGCCGGTCACGATGACCAATTCCAGATTGGCGTCCGTCAGGTCGCATCTGCGGAACCCGGCCTCCAGGATACCGGACCGGAACAGCACCGACCGGGCAAACGACGCTCCCTCGACCTGCCCGGTGACGATCATCGTTCGCTCGAATCGGGCACCGTCGAAGCGGGTGTTGACCAGATTGCATTTCAGGAAGCTGGATTCGACCAGTGTCGCGCCGTCAAACCTGAGGCCGGTCAGCCCGCAATCCACGAACCTAACCGATTTCATCGTCGCGTCGCGGAACCGGGCACCCTCGAGCCGGCATTGCAGGAAGGTCGTGCCTTCGAACCGGCAACCGGTGAAGTCGACGCCGGTGAGATCGCATTCCAGGAAGCTCACCGCCGGCAACGACCGGCCCGCCAGCGACCAGCCGGCAAAGGATTCCTGAATGAACTCGCCGTCGAAGGCGAGGATGTCGGCGAACTCTTCAGGCGACATCGACTGCCCGCATCAGGTTAGTCCCGGCGCTGTTCACCCCGGTCAGGTCACAGCACGTCAGGTCGGTCTCGTCGATCCCGGCGCGGTAGAGGTTGGCTTGCCGCAGGCTGGCGCCACGCAAGTCCACGCGACGCATGACCGCCTCCATGAATGTCGCGGCCGTGGCGTCGGCACCTGCCATCACCGTCTCCACCATCACCGCCTGCCGCAGCGACGCCCGGGTCAGGCTGGCGTCTGTCAGGTCGGCCTTTCCCAGATCGGAGCCGTCAAAGCGGGCGGCGTGCAGGTCGACCCCCACCATGCTGGCCGCATGCCACCCTGAGCGCGGGGCGACCAGGTCGCGCATGACCGAGCCGTCGTAGACGGCGCCGCCGAGGCTGCCGGTGTCGGAGAAATCGGCGCCGGTGAAGTCGCCATCGCGTTGCTTGCAGTCGACCAGCGCGCACCGGGCGAACACCGTGCCGCGCGCCGACAGGCGGCTCATCGCGCACTGCAGGAAGACGCAGCGCTGGAACTCGGCGCCGTCGAGCGTTGCCTCGTCGAGCCCGGACGTCATGAAAACGACCTTGGTCGAGCGTCCACCCGTCAGATCGGCGCCCGTCAGGTCTATGTTCAGCGCAATCGTGTTCTCCAGAGTTGCCCGCGACAGATCGGCTCCGGTCAGCTTGGTCGCCATAAGGCGCGCATCGGACAGGTCCGAGCCGACGAACTTCGCCCCCGACGCGTCGGCACCCGACAGGTTGGCCCCGCGCATGGCGCAGTCGGACAGGTCGGTGCCGGCTAGCGTGGCGCCGGTGAACACCGCTTTGTCCAGCTTGGCGCCGTGGAACACGGCGCCGCTCAGGTCGGCGCGCTCGAAAAACGCGCCGCGCAGGTCGCGCCCGGAAAAGTCGACGCCGGCCAGCGACGCCCCCGCCCAGTCGCGGCCCGCGAACACGCCGCCCTCCGCCAGGCATTCCCGCACGACCTCGCCAAGATAGCGCGACGCCTCGGCGGTCATCGGCTCGAGCGGCGCCACCGGCTCCGGGCTGATGCGGCGGCCACCCAGGAACGCTTCCGCGAGCTTGCCGGCAGCCTCCTCGACGGACTCCTTGACCTGGCCGATCGGGTCGGCGCCACCGCTCGGCTGCGGCGGCTGAGCTGCCATCAGCGGCTTTACAAGGTCGGCCTTGGGCCCGAGTCCGTCGATCGCAGTACCGACGGCCGCCATGGCCGCGCCGGTGCTGCCGCCGAGGCCCAACTGCTCAAGGAACGCCTCGACCCCGCCGGCGCCGCCGCCTTCCGCGGCCCTTGCCGGCGGCTCGATCTTGCCGCCAGCGGTCAGGTCCATCTCTGCGACCTGCTCGACCATCGTCGCGGCAATCCCGGCTTCCGGCCGGCCCTCGGCCCGAGCCCGGAGCACCGCCTTCTCCACCTCTGTCAGCGGGCCGTCGACTGGGCCAATCGCCTGAACCGCGGCCAGAATGTCGGCGAAGGGATCAGACTCCGGCCCGGCACCGGCTTTCTTGGCAAGTTCCTGCCGCAGCCCCTCCAGCGTCGGGGCGCCGTCCGGCAGTGCCGGCGGCGGACCGTCCGTCGGCGACGGAAACGTGGACGCAACCCCTCGGATCTTCGCGGCGCTAGCCGTGTCGACCAGGCTGCCGGCCGGCCCCGCGACCGCGTTGGCAATACCGCTCAGCAGACTGCCGGTGTACTTCCTGGCGAGAGTGGTCTGCTCGTCGCCATAGGCCTTCAGCTTTTTCATCGCATCCAAAACCGCGACCATATCGACGTCCATGCGCTCGATGTCGCCGGGGGTGATCGTCGGGATCGGCACCGGCAAACGCATCTTCGGGAGCGAGCCAGGCAACGGCGGGAGCGCTCCCGCCGCCTTGTAGATGTTGCCGATCATCGACTCGACTCGCTTATCCCACTTCTCCTCGCGCTCGACCGCCACCGCCTCCCGCTCGGCCTCCCGCTCGGCGCGATCGGTCTCCGAAATCTCCGGCCTCAGAGGCTTCTCGTCGAAGAAGCTCAGCGCCGCGGTCTCCGGATCAGTACGCGCCGCCAGGGTGCGGGCATAATGCTCGACCGAGCGGGGCGCATCCTCGAGCCGCTCATAGGCCAGCAGGGTGTCGACCACATCCTTGCCGTCGATATCGGCTATCCCGCAGCCACCGCGGTAGATCACCACGCCTTTGAGCGCGCCCGGAAACAGCACCACGGTCTCGCAGCGCATTTCCACTTCGTTCAACGTCCGGCTGCCGTCACGCTCCAGGTTCAGGAACGCCCGCACCCGCATACCGGGCAACCGGCTATCGATGACCGGGTGATCCGGATGCATGCCGGCGATGCGGATGCGCTCGTCACCGGTCAGGAACCCAGGCAGCCACTGGTCCGCCGGCGCGGTGTTGTAGAACGACCAGTCGAAGTCGAGCGCGTGGCCGGGGAAATGGCGCCTCAGCCAGGCGTCGTCGTAGGTCCCGGCGAAGCGTTGGCGGGACGGCGACATGACGTCGATCGGCGCGCACCCTGCCGGTTCCGGCGCGTGCTCGACGTCGAGGATCAGGTCGTCAGCGTTCTCGATGTTGGGCAGCCGGACCCGGCGCCCCTCGGCCACGGCCGCCCGGGCGGCATGGCCGGTACCGGAGGGATTGGCGGGGAACTCGGATCCGCCGAACGCACGATCCCAGGCCAGCGGCATCCGGGCGAACGGCAGGGGTCGGGTGAACACCGGCCCGTCGTTGGCCATCTCCCAATGGCGCTCGCCGAACACCGTCAGCCGCTTGCGCAACGGCCCGACAGCGAACTCGACCGCCATCTGGGTGACCGGGAGGCCGCCGGGCGGGGCCGCCTCGCCGACCACCAGCACTTCGCCGCGCGGCTTCGGCATCGCGACATCCAGCGGCGTGGCGCCGAGGGCGCCGGCAACCATCGGCCACATCTTGGTCTCGAGATCGAAATCGACGGGGGCAACCAGGTCGAAATAGCCGAGCGCGCTGACGAAGAAGTAGACCTTGGGTGGTTCGCGGTGCGCGCGGGTGAGGAGACCGAGACGCATGGGCTTCACGATCGTCATTCGATCCCCATTCCCTGAACACTAGAAGCGCTTGCGAGAATGCCAGAACGCACCACGACCGGCCAGAGCCCGGGTAGTTTTGCCCAGTGGACGCCATGTTACAAATTTCACATGAAACAACGCTTTAACCGTCGCCGAAACTCGACAATTATGATGCGGGGATACCGACACGGTAAAAATTCACTTCCAGGAACGACGAGAGGGAGCCTCCAGAAATGCCGATACCTTGCTATCTGACGATGAGCGGTGCCAACCAGGGCGACATGTCGGCGGGCGCGACCGGCGCCGATTCCATCGGCACCATGTCGAAGTCGGACCATGAGAACGAGATCCAGGTCCAGGCCTTCAAGATGAACCTGATGGTCCCGAAAGATCCGCAGTCCGGCCAGCCGACGGGGCGCCGCATACACCAGGGTGTGTCCTTTACCAAGGTGCTCGACAAGTCGTCTCCGATGATCATGCAGGCACTCGCCACCGGCGAGCAGATCAAGAAGGCAACCTTCAAGTTCTTCCGAACCTCATCGGCCGGCTCCCAGGAGCATTATTACACGATCGAGTTGGAAGAAGCCCTGGTTACCGACTTGACCCCGTGGTTCCCGAACGCCCTGGAGCCGCAGAACGGTCCGATCGGCCACATGGAGGACGTCTCGCTCTCCTATAAGAAGATCACCACCACGCACGAGGTGGCGGGTACCTCCGGCGCCGACGACTGGAACGCCTGATCGCGATTGACCTGAAGGGCCTGGGGCCGCCGCGATCCGGCGGCGGATCCCGACCCTGACTGTTCAGATGACGGCAGATCTCGCCCACGCCGAAGGACAGGCCCGCTACCGCAATGGCGATTTGTCGGGTGCGCGGGCGTGTTTTGAAGCAGCCCTGGCCCAGGATGCCGGGCATTCGTCCACCCATCACGATCTCGGTTTTCTGCTGCGCCAGCTCGGCGAGAGCACCGGTGCGGCGCGCCACGTCCGCACCGCTCTGGCCATCGCGCCCGACCTGGCGGTTGGCTGGACCACAGCCGGCTTGCTCGATGGCGATGCCGGCACGTTCGGATCGGCGCGCCGGGCGATCGACCGGGCGCGCCTGATCGTCCCGACCGAGCCGACCAGCCTGATCGCCCGCGCCGACCTTGCCGAGAACGACGAGTGCCCGGCGTTCGCCGCCGCTCTCGACGGAGCGCTTCGGCGGCCCGGGCTCAGCGACCGGCTGCGGGCAAGGCTGCTGCACTGCCTCGGCCGGATGCTCGACCGCGCCGGGGACGTCGACCGTGCCTTCGACGCCGTGACGGCGGCGCACGCGCTGCGACGGCGGGTCGAGGCGTACGATGCCGCCGAGGACACCGCCTTCTTCGCGTCGATCGCCCAGACCTGCAGCGCCGCGTGGTGGCTGCGCCCCCAGAACCTTCGGAACGACGGCGCGCGGCC
>CAYNFA010000027.1:0-15173 GCA_964396345.1 uncultured Thalassobaculum sp. | reverse complement strand
AGGCCGAGGGCCATCACCACGCCCGGCGTCGGCACCCCCGGCCGGTGCAGGTTGGCCAGGGCGATCCGCAGTTCGGGGTCGCGCGGCCGGCCCGACAGCCGGGCCGCCGTCATGATCAGCCAGCCCGCCGCCATGAACAGCGCGAACGCCGCGCCGGCGCCGGCGACGAACCAGCCGGCGAAGCCGCGGTCGGGGGCGGTCGTGACCGCCAGCGTGGCCAGCAGCGCCACCGCGACGGCGGTGGCGACGATGAACACCGTCGACGGGCGGCCGGCGGTCGGCGCCACCACGGCGCGGAACAGCGCCGCCGCCTTGACCTGGCCGGCCCGACCGAGCGCCCACAGCGAGAAGGCGAGCGCCGTCAGCAGCCCATAGGCCGCCGCCACCAGCAGCGGCAGCGGGTACACCCGGACCGGCAGGTCGAAGGGCAGCATCGGCCCGACCAGCGCGCCCGCCGCCATCGGCGCCATGGCCCCGACCAGCAGCCCCAGCACGGTGCCGGCCGCCGCCAGGATCAGCACCACCAGCAGGTAGGTCCGGAAGATCAGCGCGCTCGGCGCCCCCAGGCATTTCAGGGTGGCGATGGTCGTGGTCTTGCCGTCGAGGTAGGCCTTGACGGCCATGGCGACGCCGACGCCGCCGACCAGCAGCGAGGTCAGCCCGACCAGGCTGAGGAACAGGGTGGTGCGGTCGATGAAGGTCTCGAAACCGGGTGCCGCGTTCTCCAGAGAGCGGCTGCGCCAGCCGGCGTCGGGGAACCGCTCCGAGAGCCCCTCGATCCACGCCTCGCGGTCGGTCCCGGGCGCCAGGACGACGCGGTAGTGATAGCGGATCAGCGAGCCGAGCTGCACCAGGCCGGTGGCCGGCAGGGCCGCCTCGGCGACCAGCAGGCGCGGGCCGAAATTGGCGAAATTCACGACCCGGTCGGGCTCGCGCTCGAGGATGGCGCGCAGCTCGAGGGTGGCGTCGCCGAGCAGCAGGCGATCGCCGACCGAGAGGTCGAGCCGCAGCGCGAGCGCGCTCTCTACCACGGTGCCGAACACGCCGTCGCGCTCGGTCAGCGCCGCCTCCAGGTCGATCGCCGGGTTCAGCTCGACCGACCCGATCAGCGGGTAAGCGCCGTCGACCGCCTTCAGCTCGACCAGGGAGCGGGCCTCGCCGTCCACGCGCCGGGCCATCGCCCGCATCGCCACCACCTCGGACAGCGTACCGGACGCGGCGAGGTAGGCGCGCTGCTCGTCGCTCGCTTCCTGGTGGGTCAGCCGGAGGTCGACGTCGCCGCCGAGCAGGCGCCGGGCATCGCCCTCGAGGCCGGCCATCATCGCCGACGACACCGAGCCGACCGCGGCGATCGCCGCGACCCCCAGGGCCAGGCAGGCCAGGAAGATGCGAAAACCCTTGAAGCCGGTGCGCAGCTCGCGGCGGGCGAGGCGCAGGGGCAACGACAACGCTGGCGGCATCGACGCCTACTCCGCGGCCATGCGGGAATCGTGCCCGACGATGCGGCCGTCGGCGATGTGCAGGACCCGGTCGCAGCGGCCGGCCAGCACGGTGTCGTGGGTGATCAGAAGCAGGGTGGTGCCCTGGTCGCGGGCCAGGCCGAACAGCAGGTCGATAATCGACTCGCCGGTGCGGCCGTCGAGGTTGCCGGTCGGCTCGTCGGCCAGCAGCAACCGGGGCGAGGCGACGAACGCGCGGGCGATCGCCACGCGCTGCTGCTCGCCGCCGGAGAGCTGGTCCGGGTAGTGGCCGACGCGGGCGGCGAGCCCGACACGGCCGAGCGCCGCCTCGGCCGCCTCGAAGGCGTCGCGGCGGCCGGCGAGTTCCAGCGGGATCGCCACGTTCTCCAGCGCGCTCATGGTCGGCACCAGCCGGAACGCCTGGAAGACGATCCCGACGTTGTCGCGCCGGAAGCGGGCGAGGGCGTCCTCGTCGAGGCCGGTCAGGTCGCGTCCGGCAACCCTGACGGAGCCTTCCGTCGGGGTCTCCAGCCCGGCGGCTATCATCATCAGCGTCGACTTGCCGGCGCCGGACGGACCGACCAGCCCGACCGCCTCGCCGGCGGCGACCTGCAGGTCGACTCCCCTCAGCACATTGACCTCGCCGGCCGCACTCCTCAGTTTCAGAGTCACGCCGGCGAGCCGGATCATCGGCTCAAGGGCATCGGGTCCGTCGAGAGAGGTCATCGTGTCGCGTTCCTTCGCCGCCGCCGTGTTCCGAGCATCAAGCCGATATGGTCGCTGGATCCTGCCGATCAACGCCCGGCCATGGTGGCGGGCCGCCGTCGTTGCGGCCCTGCTGGCGGTCGCCGCCCCGGCCCGGGCGGAGCCGATCGTTGTCCTCGGCCTCGGCGACTCGCTGATGGCCGGCTATGGGCTGTCGGAGGGATCGAGTTTTCCCAACCGGCTCGAAGCGGCCCTGCGGCAGCGCGGCCACGACGTCCGGCTGGTCAACGCCGGGGTTTCCGGCGACACCAGCGCCGGCGGCAAGGCCCGGCTTGAGTGGTCGCTGGCCGAGGCGCCGGACGCGGCGATCGTCGAGTTCGGCGCCAACGACGGCCTGCGCGGCCTGTCGCCCGAGGCCATGCGGGAGAACCTCGACGCCATCCTGACGACGCTGGAAGCCCGCGGCATCCCGACGCTGCTGGCCGGCATGCGGGCGCCGCCGAACCTGGGGCGCGAGTACGCCGACGCGTTCCAGAAGGTCTACGCCGACCTCGCCGCCGAGCATCCGGTGGTGTTCTACCCGTTCTTCCTGGACGGCGTCGCCGCCGACCCCGCGCTCAACCAGGAGGACGGCATCCACCCGAACTCCGACGGGGTGGCGGCGATCGTCGAGCGCATCCTGCCGACGGTCGAGGAACTGCTGTCCCGGGTGAAGGAGCGCCAGGCGAACCGCGGCTGAACCGCCCGACCGAGCCTCACCCACGCCGGCGTTCCACCGCCGCCGCCAGCCGGTCGAGGATCGCCGCCGAGGTGTCCCAGTCGACGCAGCCGTCGGTGACGCTCTGGCCGTAGACCAGCTTCCGTCCGGGCAGCAAGTCCTGGCGACCGGCGATCAGGTTGCTCTCCACCATGACGCCGATGATGCGTCGGTCGCCGGCGGCGATCCGGCCGGCGACATCGTCGATCACCAGGGGTTGGTTCTCCGGCCTCTTGGCGCTGTTGGCGTGGCTGGCGTCGATCATCACGATCGGTCGCAGCCCGGCCTTCTCGGCGGCCGCGCAGGCGGCGTCGACGCCGGCGGCGTCGTGGTTCGGGCGGTCGCTACCGCCGCGCAGGATGATGTGGCAGTCCTCGTTGCCGGTGGTGGCGGCGATCGCCGCCTCGCCGCTCTTGGTGACCGCCAGGAAATGGTGCGGGTGCGAGGCCGAGGTGACGGCGTCCAGGGCGATCCGGACGTTGCCGTCGGTGCCGTTCTTGAAGCCGACCGGGCAGGACAGCCCCGACGCCATCTCGCGGTGGATCTGGCTCTCGGTGGTGCGGGCGCCGATCGCGCCCCAGCCGACCAGGTCGGCGAAATACTGCGGGGTGGCGGTGTCCAGGAACTCGCAGCCCGCCGGCAGGCCCAGCTCGTTGATCCGCAGCAGCAGGCCGCGCGCGGTCCGCAGGCCCTTGTCAATCCGGAAGCTGCCGTCGAGGTCGGGATCGTTGATCAGACCCTTCCAGCCGACCGTGGTGCGCGGCTTCTCGAAGTACACCCGCATGATGATCTCGAGGCTGCCGGCGTGGTGCCGGCGCTGCTCGGCGAGGCGCGCGGCGTAATCCAGCGCGGCCTCGGGATCGTGCACCGAGCACGGTCCGATCACCACGGCGAGCCGGTCGTCCTCGCCGTGCAGGATGCGGTGCAGGGCGCGCCGGGCGCCGGCGACCGTGCGGGTCGCCGCCTCGGTGCGCGGGTGCTCGCGGATCACGGCTTCGGGCGTGCTCAGCGCGGTGATCGCGCGGATGCGCAGGTCGTCGGTGCCGGGGGACCCGGTATCGGCCTCGGTCTCGCTCGGCTGTGTGTTGGTCTTCACGGGATGTCTCTCCTCCGGATGGAGGCCCGCCGGCGACGAAAAAAGCCGCCGGGAGGGCCGGCGGCTTTCGGGACGTTTGCAGCGATTTCTAGGTCGCGCGCACCCCTACCTCCGCCAGCGGCTGCGGATATCCAAAAAAGAAGAACCAATACAGGTTGCTGGCGGTCGCGAGGGTCATGTTTTCCGTATAGCCGCCAGCCGGGGTGTTGTCACGCCCTGATCGCTGTCCGCTTGCCTCGCGGCCGGCCTGGGCGTAGGTGAGGCGGCCTGCCGGGCGTCGGGCGCGGTCTTCCGTCCGGGACCGCGGGGCGCCGTGGGGGAACCGGGGATGCCAGGCCATGCATCACATCGCCGCTGCTTCCGCCACGGCCGCCGCCGCGCCGGTGGCGCCATGAGGGTCGCCCCGATCGTCCGCGCGGCGTTGACCGCGCTGCTGCTGGTCGCCGCGGCATGGACGGCGGCCGCCGAGACGCTGCAGCCGATCGACACGTCGAGCCCGCGCAGCACGCTGACCGGATTCCTCGACAACGGCGACACCGTCGGCCGCTTCTACCGCGACGTCTACCACGATGCTCCGACCTTCGCGAACCTGCGCCACCTGGTGCAGATCCGCCTGCGGGGCGCGTACCGGGTGCTGGACCTGAGCGAAACGCCGCCGGCGCTGCGCGACCGCGTGGCCCTGGATGCCAGCGTCCATCTCTACGAGGTGCTGTCGCGCATCGAGCTGCCGCCGGCCGCCACCATTCCTGGTCACGAGGCGGTCGCCGGCGCGGCGCCGCCGGCGCGCTGGACGGTACCGCACACCGACATCACGCTGGTGCGGGTGACCGACGGGCCGCGCCGCGGCGACTACCTGTTCAGCCCGGAGGCGGTGCAGCGCATCGCCGAGTACTACGCCCTCGTCAAGGGCCTGCCGTACCGCCGCGACGTACCGACAGGCGACTTCGTGCAGATCCGCCGGCAGATCGGTGGCGTGCTGGTGCCGCCCAAGGCGATCGAGGCGCTGCCCGCCTGGGCGCGGGCCGACGCGCTGGGCCTGGTGGTTTGGAAATGGGCGGCCCTGGCATCGCTCGCCGCGGTCGCCGTCGCCGGCTTCACGGTGGCGCGGCGGGCGGCGCTGCGGCTGCGCGGGCGCTGCCACGGCCGGCCGGTCGCGACGGCGCTGCTGCGCCTGCTGCTGCCGGTGACGCTCGTCGTGCTGGCGCCGCTGGTCAGCCTTTTGGCCAACGGCGTGATCAACGTCTCCGAGACCTTCGGCTCGCCGATCCGCATCGCCGCCGAGGCGCTGATCCATCTGGTCGGCGCGTGGATTGCCTGGATCGTCGCCGTCTCCTTCGCCGAGATCGTGATCGCTTCGCCGCGGATCGCCGAAGGCACGCTGGACGCGCAATTGCTGCGGCTCTTCGCGCGGCTGATCGGCGTGGTGGTGGCGGCGACGCTGATCCTGGTCGGCGGCGAGGAGATCGGCCTGCCGCTGATCGGCCTGGTCGCCGGCGTCGTCATCGGCGGCCTGGCGATCGCGCTGGCGGCCCAGGACACGCTGCGCAACGTGCTCGGCAGCCTGATGATCTTCTTCGACCAGCCGTACCGCGCCGGCGACCGCATCGTCGTGCTCGGCCACGACGGGATCGTCGAGGAGATCGGCCTTCGGTCGACCCGGCTGCGCCTGCTCGACGGCCGGCTGATGTCCATCCCGAACGAGAAAATGGCGTCGGCCGAGATCGCCAACGTGTCGCTGCGCCCGAGCATCCAGCGCATCCTCCGCCTGGGCCTGCCCTACGACACTCCGCCCGAGCGTCTCGACCGCGCGATTGCCGTCCTTCACGAGGTGCTCGGCGAGCACGCGTCGCGGTGGGGGGACATGCCGCCGCGGGTGTATTTCGAGGAGTTCGCGCCCGACAGCCTGACCGTGGTCGCCTACACTTGGTATCATCCGCCAGTGTTCTGGGATTATGTCGAGGCGCAGAGCCGGATCAACCGCGAGATCCTGCGCCGCTTCGCCGAGGAGGGCATCGGCTTCGCCTTCCCGACCACGACCACCATCCTGGAGCCGGGCGGCGCGCCCCTCGTGGTCGAGATGGCCCGCCCCTGACGCGCCCGGGCTGCCGGCCCCGGCGATGACGACCCGGTCGTACGCCGTCCCCGCGTCCTGCCACAGCCGCCTCTTGCCAAGTTCCCGTCGGCGCTGACAGATTGTCCGCCGGGTGGGATGGGACCGAGGGGATGTTCGCAACGCCGGCCACGGCTTCCGACAGGGCGCGCACCATGAGCACGATCACCACCAGGGACGGCACGCGGATCTACTACAAGGACTGGGGCACGGGGCAGCCCGTGGTGTTCAGCCACGGCTGGCCGCTGAACGCCGACGCCTGGGAGGACCAGATGGTCTTCCTGGCGTCCAACGGCTTCCGCGCCATCGCCCACGACCGCCGCGGCCACGGCCGGTCGAGCCAGCCGTGGAACGGCAACGAGATGGACACCTACGCCGACGACCTGGCCGAACTGTTCGAGACGCTCGACCTCAAGGACGCGGTGATGGTCGGGCACTCCACCGGCGGCGGCGAGGTCGCCCGCTACATCGGCCGGCACGGCACCGCCCGGGTCGCCAAGGCGGTGCTGGTGGGGGCGGTCCCGCCGATCATGCTTAAGACACCCGGCAACCCGGACGGCGTGCCGATGGAGGTGTTCGACGGCATCCGCCAGGGCGTGACCGCCGACCGGGCGCAGTTCTTCAAGGACCTGGCGACGCCGTTCTTCGGGGCCAACCGGCCGGGCACCAAGGTCAGCCAGGGAATGATCGACACCTTCTGGCTGCTCGGCATGCAGGGCGGGCTGAAGAACGAGCTCGACTGCATCAAGGCGTTCTCCGAGACCGACTTCACCGAGGACCTGAAGAAGTTCGACGTCCCGACCCTGATCGTTCACGGTGACGACGACCAGATCGTGCCGATCGACAACTCGGCGCGGAAGGTGGCGAAGCTGGTCAGGGGCGCCGAGCTGCTGGTCTACCCCGGCGGCGACCACGGCCTCGCGGCGACCCACAAGGACCGCCTCAACGCCGACCTGCTGGCCTTCATCCGCGGCTAGGCTCGGGCTACGCCGTGCTGCGGCGGACCGTGGCGTCCTTGCGCTTCGGCACGTCCGGCAGCAGCTCGACGCCGAGGCCGGGTCCCTCGGGCGCGCGGATCCGGCCCTGCTCGACCGGCGGCAGGGTGGTCACCAGCTCGCCGTACCAGCCGTAGTAGAACGCCCGCACCATCTCCTGGATGAAGCAGTTGCGGGTGTGCAGGGCGAGGTGCGTCGAGGCGGTCAGCGCCACCGGCCCGGTGCAGTCGTGGAACGCCACCGGCAGATGCCAGGAATCCGCCATGGCGGCGATCTTGCGGCCCTCGGTCAGGCCGCCGCACCAGGTCAGGTCGGCGATGATCACCGACAACTCGCCGAGCTCGATCAGCGAGCGGAAGTCGGCCTTGCCCCCGCGGGTCTCGCCGACCGCGATCGGCGCCCGGGTCGAGCGCGCCACCTCGCCGAGCGAGCCGAGGTGGTCCATGAACACCGGGTCCTCGACCCACAGCGGGTCGAACGGCTCCAGCGCGCGGGCGATCTTGACCGCGGTCGGCCGGTTCCACATGGAGTGCAACTCGGCCATGACGTCCATCCGGGAGCCGACCGCCTTGCGGATCTTCTCGAACGGTTCCAGCGATTTCGCTAGGTCGGCGGCCGATATGTAGGCCCCCGACGAGGCCTCGGCGGCGTAGTCGAACGGCCAGATCTTCATGGCCGTGATGCCCATCTCCAGCAGCGAGTGCGCGACCTCGTCGGCGCGATCGAGGAAGCCCTGCAGGTCCTCGTACGGCCCCTCCGACGCGCCGAGTCCGAAATTCGCCGTGCCCTGGACCGGCTTGTTGCGGACGTACTGGTAGCCGGCGCAGGTGTTGTAGACCCGGATGTCGTCGCGCACCGCTCCGCCGAGCAACTGGTGGATCGGCAGGCCGGTCGACTTGCCCAGCAGGTCCCAGAGTGCGATGTCGACCGCCGAGCGGCCGCGCTGCTCGGCGCTGGCGCCGGAGAAGCCGACATAGCCGATCAGGTGCGCCTGGTGGCGCTCGATCAGCAGCGGGTCCTTGCCGAGCAGGTAGGGGGCAACGATGGCGTGGATGTGGGCCTCGGCCGACGCCGCCCCGTAGAACGTCTCGCCGAGCCCGGTCAGCCCCTCGTCGGTCTCGACCCGGACCCAAAGCAGGTTCGGGAACTCCTCGAGCCGGATCGTCTCGATCGCGGTGACCTTCATGGCGCGTCCTCCTCGCTGTTTTAACGGCAGTATGAGGAGGTGCCGGAACCGGCGAAAGAGGCGTCCGGCTACGCGACGGCGGCCGCCGGGTCCATCGCCAGCTCGAAGCCCTCGTCCTTCCAACCCTCGACGCCGCCGATCATCAGCTTGACCGGGCGATCGAGGCGGGCAAGCCGGATCGCCGCCCGGCAGGCGCCATTGCAGTGCGGGCCGGCGCAGTAGACGACGAACAGGGTGTCCTTCGGCCATTCCGCCAGCTTGCGCTCGATGATCTTGCCGTGCGGCAGGTTGACGGCGCCCGGCACGTGGCCGGTGGCGAACAGGTCCGGGGAGCGGACGTCGAGCACCACGAAGTCCGGCTTCGCGGCGGCGGTGAGGGCGTGGTGCACGTCCCAGCAATCGGTCTCGAACGCCATCAGGGCCTCGAAATGGGCGAGGGCGGCGGCAGCCGGGGCGGCGGGGATCTGGCTGACTGCGGTGGGCATCGACGGTCTCCGCTTGGTGCGACGGCCGGCAGCCTCGGCGGTAACCTGGGACCTGGAAATCGGCACGCATGCCAGGTACCGTGAAGATCATGCCAATCCATCCGGATCCCTGCTCCGACCGTCGCAGCGTCGCCGTGCTGGCCTATGACGGGCTCTGCACCTTCGAGTTCGGGCAGGTGGTCGAGGTGTTCGGCCTGCCGCGCCCGGAGATGGGGCCGGACTGGTATCGCTTCCGGGTCTGCGCCGAGCGGCCGGGGCCGCTGCGCGCGATCGGCGGGTTCCGGGTCGAGGCCGATGGCGGGCTGGTCGAACTGGGCGAGGCGGCGACCATCGTGATCCCCGGCTGGCGCGGCATCGAGGCGCCGGTGCCCGACGACCTGGTCGCGATCCTGCGCGCCGCCCACGCCCGCGGCAGCCGGCTGGTGTCGATCTGCTCGGGCGTCGTCGTGCTCGCCGCCACCGGGCTGCTCGACGGCAGGCGGGCCACCACCCACTGGAAATACGCCGAGCGGCTGGCGGCGCGGTTCCCGGCGGTCTCGGTCGACGCCGGGGTGCTCTACACCGAGGCCGACGGCGTGTTCACCTCGGCCGGCAGCGCCGCCGGGCTCGACCTCTGCGTGCATCTGGTGCGCCGTGACTTCGGGCCGCGCGTCGCCAACGAGATCGGCCGCCGGCTGGTGCTGCCGCCGCACCGCGAGGGCGGGCAGGCGCAGTTCATCGACCGGCCGGTCGCCGACCGCGAGGATTCACGCTTCGCGCATTTGTTCGACTGGGTGCGCGCCCGGCTGCAGGAGCGGATCACCGTCGACCGCATGGCGTCCGAGGCGGCGATGAGCCGGCGCAGCTTCATCCGGCGCTTCGAGGCGGCGACCGGCAGCCCGCCCGGCGAGTGGCTGACCGGCGAGCGGGTGCGCCGCGCCGCCGACCTGCTGGAGGGCACCGGCCTCGGCGTCGAGCGGATCGCCACCGACTGCGGCTTCGCTACCGCCGACGGTCTGCGCCACCATTTCCGGCTCCGCCTCGGGATCAGCCCGACGGCCTACCGCCGGCAGTTCGCGCGGTATCAGCAGGGGCGGCTCACAACCTGAGAGCGTTGGGAGGAACGCCGCGCCGCGGGGGTGCCGAGCGGTGGAGCGGTTTCACCCGGCCCTTCGTGGCCTCTCGCTGCGCGAGAGGCACCTCAGGACGATAGGATGGGGGTGGGCGGCGCGGCATTGCTCCAACTCTGTCGCCCTGAGGCGCCGCGCATCGCGCGGCCACGAAGGGCCGGCCGAAGCAGGCTTCGAACACAGGGACGCGCTCTTGGTGCTGGTGGTGGCGCTGCTGGGCGGCCAGCGTGCCGCCTCCAGCGCCTAGCCCCGCCCTTTGAGTTCCACGCCGTTGCCTTCGGGGTCGCGCATGTAGATCGACGGGCCGTCGCCGTCGGCGCCGAACCGCACCACCGCCTGGTCGGGCTCGACGCCGTTGGCGGTGAAGTAGGCGCGGATGGCGTCGGCGTCGAACGGCTCAACCTTGATGGCGATGTGGTCGACGTTGCGGCCCGGCCCCGGCGGCGGTCCGCCAGCAGACCCCAGCTTGCCGTTCATGTCGACCAAGTCGATCATCGCGCCGCCAGCGTCCAAGTGCCAGAGACCGAGCGGCTCGTTGTGCTTGGCCACCCGGCATCCCAGCAGGTCGCGGTAGAAGCCGAGCATCGCGTCGATATCCTTGGCGCGGATCACCACATGGTCGACGCCGCCAAGGCGGTAGGGAAGGTCGGGCATGGGCCGTCTCCTTACGGGATCACCTTCATGTCCCGGAACTCCTGGAAGATCCGGTCGAACATCGCGTCGGTGCGCAGGCAGTCGTGGAAGCCGTGCAGGCGCAGCTTGAGGGTGTCGGTCATGACGTCCCAGTCGGTGCCGAACACGTAGTCCGCGAACGGCCAGGCCGCGACCTGATCGTACGGGATGCGCTGCAGGCCGTGCTTCTCGACAATCGCGTCCCACAGCGGCGCCTTGTCCGCCATGAACTCCGACAGCTTGATGGTCTGGATGTCCCCGACCTCCATGTCGAAGAACTTCGCGAAGCGCGACCACACGTTCTTCCATCGGAAGAAGTCGCCGTTGGTAACGTTGAACACCTCGTTGCCGGCGCGCGAGTCGGTGGCGCACCAGGTCATGGCGTTGGCCAGGTGCTGGTTGTCGCAGACCTGGTAGACCGCGTTCCAGGCACCCGGCTTCCCGGGGAAGCGCAGCGGCAGGCCAAGCTCCTTCGAAATCGTCGCGTAGACGGCGATGCAGGTGGTGATGTTCATCGGGTTGCCGAGCGCGAAGCCGCACACGGTCTGCGGGCGCAGCGCCGACCACGTCCAGTCCTTGCCCTTCTGGGCGGCGCGCAGCCACTGCTCCTGGTCCCAGTAGAAGTTCGGCAGCATGTGCGGCGGATCGTCCTCGCGCGCCGGGGTCTTGAACGGCCCGAGATGCGAGCCGTAGATCTTGTTGCCCTGCACCAGGTGGACGTGCCGCAGACCCTTGGACACCCGCTCGATCGGCTCCACCGCGTTCACCAGCATGGCGAGGTTCGGCGGTCCGTGGTCGGCCCAGACGGGGCGCGCCTGGAAGGCGCAGTAGAAGATGTGGGTGACGCCGGACAGGCCGGCGAGCTTGGCCTCGGAATCGGCACGATCGAGCAGGTCGACGGAGATGTAGGTCTCCGGGCCCTCGAAGTCGGGACCGCGCCGGCTCAGACCGACGATCTCCCAGTCGCCGAGCTTGCCGAGGTGCTCGATGAGCTTGCGGCCGATGACGCCGAGCGCGCCGACAACGACGGCCTTGTTCTTCGCCATCTCGTCCTCCCGTTGAATGCGGCCGCATGGTCGGGTGTGGCGACGCCGAGGTCAACGCCCGCACGCGCACGTTCTTTTGACGGATGCCTCGATCCGGGCCTGACAGCCCGTGGACGCGATGTATGCTCAACGTCCATCGCCACCGACGGAGCCCCCCGAGATGACCGCTTTCCGAGTCGGCCTGAGCGCCGATTTCACCCGCGCCGACGGCAAGCCGACCTTCCCGAGTTACGATCTCACCCCGCTGGCCCGGGATGGCGTCGAGCTTATCCAGCTGCCGCGCGCCGGCATCCTGTCGGCCCAGCAGGTCGCCAGCTGCGACGCGATCGTGCTGCTCGGCGAGCGGATGACGGCGTCCAGTTTCCCCCCCGACGGCCGCCTCGCGCTCATCGCGCGCATGGGCGTAGGCTACGACACCATCGACACCGACGCCTGCACGGCGGCCGACGTGGCGCTGACCATCACGCCCGACGCGGTCCGGCGTCCGATGGCCAGCGCGCAGGTCTGCTTCATCCTGGCGCTGACCCACAACCTCGTCGCCAAGGACCGGATCGCCCGCACCGGCGCATTGGGCTGGCCGGCCCGGCTCGACTACCACGGCATGGGGCTGGTCGGCCGGACCGTCGGGTCGGTCGGGGTCGGCAACATCGGCGCCGAGATGTTCACGCTGCTGAAGCCGTTCGACGTCCGCGTGATCGCCCACGATCCGTACGCCGACCCGGCGCGGCTGGCTGAACTCGGGATCGAGGCGGTGTCCCTGGAGGCGGTTTTCGGGCAGAGCGACGTGGTCACCTTCAACTGCCCGCTGAACGACGAGACGCGGGGCATCGGCTCGGCGTCGATGATCTCGCGCATGAAGCCGACCGCCTATCTCGTGAACACCAGCCGCGGGCCAGTGGTCGACCAGAAGGCGCTTTACGACGCGCTGGTGGCGCGGCGCATCGCGGGCGCGGCGATCGACGTCTTCGATCCCGAGCCGCCCTCCGCCGACGAGGCGGTCCTGCGGCTCGACAGCGTCCTGACGGCGCCGCACTCGCTCGGCTGGACCGACCAGATGTTCGCCACCATGGGCGACCTCAACCGCGGCGCCATCCGCGACGTCATGACCGGACACGCCCCGGCCAACGTGGTCAACCGAGCGGTGCTGGAACGTCCGGGATTCAAGTCCAAGCTGGCGACCCGCACCCGGCGATGAAGGGGCCGGCGATGAAGGGGCCGGCGATGAAGGGGCCGGCGATGAGTGGGGCGGCGATGAGTGGGGCGGCGATCTCGGATCTGGTCTCCCACCAGCCCGACGGCCGCCAGCGCGGGCGCGGCCTCGGCCTGCCGTTCCCGGGCGAAACCGGCCCGTCGAACGCGCTGACCGACGTTGCCGGCGTCGAGGTCGGCGCCGTCACCCTGATCCGTGGCGACGGTCCGCGGGTGGTGGGGCACGGGCCGGTCCGCACCGGCGTCACCGCGATCCTGCCGCGCGGGCGCTCGGGCGTTGCAGTCCCGGTGTTCGCCGGCATCCACAGCCTGAACGGTAACGGCGAGATGACCGGCAGCCACTGGATCGTCGAATCCGGGCGGTGCGAAGGGCCGATCACCCTGACCAACACCCATTCGGTCGGCCGGGCCCGCGACGCCAGCATCCGCTGGCTGGTCGAGCGCGCCGGAATCGGGGCGCTCGCCGACGCCTGAGGCCTGCCGGTCGCGGCCGAGACCTACGACGGCTTCCTGAACGACATCAACGGCTTCCACGTCACCGAGGACGACGTGATGGCGGCGATCGACGGTGCCTCGGCAGGGTTCCCGCCGCTCGGCAACCGCGGCGGCGGCACCGGCATGATCTGCTACCGGTTCAAGGGCGGCAACGGCACCGCCTCGCGGGTGGCGGAGGCCGCCGGCCGGCGCTGGACCCTCGGGGTGTTCGTGCAGGCGAATTTCGGCCGCCGCGACCTGTTCGCGCCGCTCGGCGTGCCGGCCGGCCGGCTTCTGGACGTGCCGCTGCCGGGGCCGGAGGCGCCGAAGCCGGCGGCTGACGGCTCGATCATTGCGGTGGTGGCGACCGACGCGCCGCTGCTACCGCACCAATGCACCCGGCTGGCGCGCCGGGTGTCGCTCGGCCTGGCACGCACCGGCTCGATCGCCGCCAACGGGTCGGGCGACATCTTCCTGGCCTTTTCCACGGCCAACACCGAGCCGCTCGCCGCCGACTCGGACGCGCCACAGCGCCTCGACTTCCTGCCGGACGCCGCCCTCGACCCACTGTTCGAGGCGACGGTGCAGGCGACCGAGGAGGCGATCGTCGAGGCGATGCTGGCCGCCGACTCCATGACCGGCGTCGACGGCCGCACCGTCCACGCCCTGCCGCACGGCCCGCTGGTCGACCTGATGCGTCGGTTCGGGCGGATCTGACGGGCGGAAGCAGCCGGGTGGAGTCAGTCGGGCGGAGTCAGCCGGGCTCACGCCCTGGGCGGAAAGTCGCGACCCGCCACAGGTAGCCAAGCACCAGCATCGCGACGATGCCCTTGGAGACCGGGTCCAGCCAGCCTTCGATCGCCTCGTACTGGCCGCCGAGCAGGTAGCCGAGGCCCGCTAGGACGCTCGTCCAGATCAGGGTGCCGATCGTCGAGAACAGCAGGAACCGGCCGGTCGGCATCCGCACGATGCCGGCCGGCACCGAGATCAGGGTGCGCACCGCCGGCACCAGGCGCCCGACCAGGACCGTGGCGCCCCCGAACCGGTCGAACCACCCGATCGCGCGCCGGACGTCGAGCGGCGACAGCGTCAGCCAGCGTCCATAACGGGCAGCACCGCGCTCCAGCCGCTCGGCGCCGATCCAGCGGCCGATGCCGTACCACAGCCAGGCCCCGGCCAGCGACCCGGCCGAGCCCGCCAGGATCGCGAGCGGCAGGCTGAGGTCACCGCGGCTGGCGGCGTAGCCGGCCAGCGGCATGATCACCTCCGACGGGATCGGCGGAACAACGTTCTCCAGGAACATCAGGAAGGCGACGGCAAAATAGCCGCCCTCTCCGACCCAGGCGGTCAGCGCGTCCAGCATCGGGGTATCCGGCGGGTGGCGGCCTCCCGGTAACGCCACAGGCCGCCCGAAGATCCCTCCACCCCAGACGATGTCATTCGGTCAGGGCAGGCGGTCGTCGGCGCGCGGTGGCGTTCACCAGCCAGCAGCCGAGGGAGGCGGTCACCAGGCCGAGCAGCGCCAGCGCGCCCAGCCGCTCGCCGAGCAGGGCCCAGGCCAGGACGGCGGCGATGCCCGGCACCAGGTAGAAGTTCGCCGTGGTCCGGGCCGCCGTGCCGCGCACCAGCATCAGGGAATACAGCGCCATGCCGCCGAGTGATGTCGCCACGGTGTTCCAGACCAGTGCCGCGACCGCCGCCTGCGTCCAGTCGGCGCGCGGCGTCTCCAGCGTCCAGGCCGCGAGCCCGGTGACGAGGGCGGCTGCGGTGAACTGGGCGAACGCGCCCGGCAGCAGGTCGACGCCGCGGCAGAACCGGCCGAAGTACAGGGTCCCCGAGACCAGCCCCAGGACACCAAGGAAGGCGATG
>CAYNFA010000026.1:0-15517 GCA_964396345.1 uncultured Thalassobaculum sp. | reverse complement strand
CGTACGGGTCGGAACGGTCGAGGTGCGCCAGGAGCCGAGCGGGCCCTCATCGCCGTCGCGGTAGACCGCGAACACGGTGTTCGTGTTTCCGCAATCGATGACCAGAAGCATCACCCTCTCCTCACGCGAGCACTTCGCCGGAGGCGATGGAACGCACCGAGCCGTCGGCAAGTCGGAGCCGGAGCCTTCCGTCGGACTCCAGCCCCGCGAAGCAACCCTCGATCCGGATCTGACCCTGCCCAACCGTCATCGCGCTGTCGAGGGCCGGACCGCGGCCGAGCCATGCCGATCGGATGCCCGCCAGGCCGTCGAGCCGCCATTGGTCATAGCGATCGCCAAGCGCCTTCAGCAGCGCGTCGAAGACCGCGTCAGCGTCGACGCCTGCAACCCGGGCCGTAGGCCGCTCGGGAAGTGTCGGACGGCTGGCGACATTGATCCCGATACCGACGAGCACCGCCGACAGCGCCGCGCCGGCAGTGATCGCCTCAAGGAGCACCCCTGCCACCTTGCCACCACCGAGGAGGACGTCATTCGGCCACTTCAGGCTGACCGGTCCGGCAAAGCCGGCGATCGTGTCCGACATCGCAACGGCGGCCACCAGTGACAGCTCCGCCGCGCGGGCGGTCGGGACCTCGGGCCTCAGGATGACCGTGGTATAGACATTTCCCGGCGGCGACTTCCACGGTCGTCCGAGACGCCCTCGCCCACCGCTCTGGGCCACGGCCCGGATGGCGGTTCGGTCCGACGCCCCATCGACGGCGAGCCGGCGGGCCTCTTCCATCGTGCTCGCAACCGCATCGAAGGCAATGACCGTCCACGGCTCCGGCCCGACGACCGGCTCGGCCGAGGTGGCGCTCAACACCGTCATGCCAATCCCGTCACGCGGCGAGCAAGCTGGCGGCGGCCTGCTGAGCCTGATCGTAGATCGGCGAGAGAGCGAGGAGGAACAGCACTGTGATCACAGCCGAACCGAACACGATGGCCCGCAGATCACCGCCGACGTTGCCGTCGAGAGGCTGGGTCGCGTCGTCGAAGTACATGATCTTGATGATCCGGAGATAGTAGAACGCTCCGACCACGCTGGCCAACACGCCGATCACGGCAAGGCCGAACAGGTCAGCCTTCACCGCCGCCATGAAGACGTACCACTTGCCGAAGAACCCGGCGAGCGGCGGGATGCCGGCCATGGAGAACATGAAAATCATGAGAGCGAGCGCCATCATCGGATGTGTCTTCGACAGTCCGGAAAGGTCCGAGATGTTTTCGACAAGTCTGCCGCCCCGGCGCATTGCCAGGATGAGCGCGAACGTCCCGATGTTCATGAAGATATAGGCGGCGAGGTAGATCATCACCCCGGTGATGCCAGCCTGGTTGCCAGCCGCCACACCGACCAGGGCGTAGCCCATGTGACCGATCGAGCTGTACGCCATCAGGCGTTTGATGTTGGTCTGAACCATCGCCGCAAACGCGCCGAGCGCCATCGACGCGATCGACACGAATATCAGGATCTGCTGCCACGATTCCAGCATCTCCCCGAAAGGGCTGGCCATGACCCGTACGAACAGCGCCAACGCGGCCACTTTGGGGGCGACGGCGAACAGTGCCGTGACCGGTGTCGGAGCACCCTCGTACACGTCGGGAGTCCACATGTGGAACGGCACTGCCGAGATCTTGAACGCGAGTCCGCAGATCAGGAAGACCAGACCGACCACCAGCCCGAGCGACGGCGCGCCGGTGGCCCCCGAGAACACCTCGGCGAGGCCGGTGAAACTGGTGGTACCGGCGAACCCGTAAATCAGCGAGCAGCCGTACAGAAGCATTCCCGAGCTGAGCGCGCCTAGGACGAAATATTTCAGGCCGGCCTCGGTCGAGCGCAGCGAGTCCCGACGGATCGAGGCGATGACGTACAGCGCCAGGCTCTGCATCTCCAGACCCATGTAGAGCGCGATGAGGTCGTTCGCCGAGACCATCATCAACATGCCGAGGGTCGCGAACACGATCAGCACCGGGTACTCGAAGCGCCCGCCGCGCTCGCGCTCGAAATAGCCAAAGGAGAGGATCAGCGCGAACGCGGACCCAAGCAGAATCAGGACCTTGGCGAATCGCGCGAAGCCATCGGTGATGAACAGGCCGAAGAAGGCCTCCTCGGTGCCGGAACGCGCGATCACCAGGATGCCGGCGATCACCAGGGCCGCCACCGCCAGCCACCCGGGGGTGCGCATGCCGTTCGACCTGCGGAAGGCGCCGAACATCAGCAGCAGCGTTCCGACGACGGCGAGGAAGATCTCGGCCGTGGCCGGCGCCATCTCGGGAAGGGTAGTCACCGCGTTCATCTGAGGACTTCTCCCGGCGCCGTCAGCGGGCGGCCACGGCGGTCCCGGCTTCGCCGAGAGACACCTTGTAATTGGTGATCAGGTTGTCGACCGAGACCGACATCATGTCGATGAACGTGGAGGGGTAGATGCCCATCCAGAATACCAAGATGATGAGTGGCGCGAACACCGCGATCTCCCGCGGGCTGAGGTCGAGCATGGCCTTCACGCTCTCCTTGTCGAGCACCCCGAACACCACCCGCCGGTATAGGTAGAGCATGTAGGCCGCGCCCAGGATCAGCCCGGTCGCCGCCAGCGCCGCCAGCCAGGTGTTCACCTGGAAAGCCCCGGTCAGGACCAGCAGCTCGCCGACAAATCCGCTGGTGCCGGGCAACCCGACCGACGCCATGGTGAACACCATGAACACCAACGCGTAGCGCGGCATGTTGTTGGCGAGCCCGCCATAGGCATTGATCTCGCGGGTGTGCAGTCGGTCGTAGACCACGCCGACGCACAGGAAAAGCGCGCCCGAGACCACCCCGTGAGACAGCATCTGGAAGATCGAGCCCTCAACTCCCTGGGTGGTGAGCGTGAACATGCCGATCGTCACGAAACCCATGTGGGCCACCGACGAGTAGGCGATGAGCTTCTTCATGTCCTGCTGCACCAGCGCCACCAGCGAGGTGTAGATCACGGCGACAACGCTCAGCGCGAACACCATCGGCGCGAAATAGTCCGAGGCCTCAGGGAACATCGGGATCGAGAACCGCAGGAAGCCGTAGCCGCCCATCTTCAGGAGCACACCGGCCAGAATCACCGACCCGGCCGTGGGCGCCTCGACGTGGGCGTCCGGCAGCCACGTGTGCACCGGCCACATCGGCACCTTCACGGCAAACGAGGCAAAAAACGCCAGCCACAGCCAAGTCTGCACGGTCGGTTCAAACCTGAAGGCCATCAGCGCCGGCATGTCGGTGGTCCCCGCCTGCCAGTACATCGCCAGGATGGCGATCATCATGAGCACCGAGCCGGCCAGCGTGTAGAGGAAGAACTTGAAAGCCGCGTAGACCCGTCGGGCCCCGCCCCAGATACCGATGATCAGGAACATCGGAATCAGCACGCCCTCGAAGAAAACATAGAAGACCAGGATGTCGAGGGCACAGAACATGCCAACCATCAGGGTCTCGAGGACCAGGAAGGCGATCATGTATTCCTTGACCCGGGTCTGCACCGCATCCCAGCTCGCCAGGATGCAGATCGGCGTCAGCAGGGTCGACAGCAGCACGAACCACATCGAGATGCCGTCAACTCCGACGTGATAGGCGATCGACGATCCCGGAATCCACTCCACTCGCTCGACCAACTGGAAGTCGGCCGTGGTCGGATCAAAATTGTACCAGATCAGCAATGACACCAGGAACACCGCGACCGAGGTGACCAGGGCCTCCCATCGGCAGTTGCTGGCGACCTGGGCTTCGTCGCCGCGGGTGATGAGGATGAAGAACACCCCCACCAGCGGCAGAAAGATCACCAGGGAAAGAAGCGGCGCATCGGTCGCCATGACATCAGCCTCCGAAGGCCAGGTACCAGCTGACCAGGGCGACCACCCCGATCAGCATGGCGAAGGCATAATGATAGACATACCCGGTCTGCAGGCGCCCCGCTCGGGCAGCCAGCCCGCGCGCCACCGACGCCACGCCGTCCGGTCCGAAGCCGTCGATGATCGCCCGGTCGCCGCCCTGCCAGAGGCCAAGGCCGACCTGCCAGGACCGCTTCACGAACAGCCAGTCGTAAAGCTCGTCGAAGTACCATTTGTTCAAGAGGAACAGGTAGATCGGCCGGAACCGTACCGCGAGCATCCCCGGCAACTCAGGACGGAACATGTACATCAGATAGGCCAGCGCGATCCCTGACAGGGCGACCACCAACGGAGCCCACGGGACCCAGCCCGGCACGTGATGGGCAGCTTCAATCGAGTTGTTCTCCGGCAGGATCTTGATCGACGCCCCCCAGAACTCCGCCATCCCTTCGCCGACGAACCAGTGATAACCGGCGGCGCCGCTGATCACCGCGCCCACCGCCAGCACGGCAAGCGGGATGGTCATCGACAGCGGCGATTCGTGGACGTGATGCAGCACCTCGTGCGACATCCGCGGCGTGCCGTGGAAGGTCATGATGATCAGCCGCCAGCTGTAGAACGCCGTCATCAGCGCCGCCGCAATCCCCATCCAGAACGCAAACAGGCCGACGCCCGAGTGGGCGCCGTAGGCGGCTTCGAGAATCATGTCCTTGGAATAGTATCCGGCGAACAGCGGGATTCCGGCGAGCGACAGACTGCCGATCCACATCATTGCGTAGGTGAACGGTATCTTGCGCCAGATGCCGCCCATGTTGCGCATATCCTGCTCGTCCGACAGGGCGTGGATGACCGAGCCCGCCGACAGGAACAGCAGAGCCTTGAAGAAGGCGTGGGTCATCAGGTGGAAGATCGCCGCCGGATAGGCGGACACCCCAAGGGCAAAGAACATGTAGCCGAGCTGGCTGCAGGTCGAATAGGCGATCACCCGCTTGATATCGGTCTGGCACATTCCGACCGTGGCCGCGAAGAACGCCGTCGCGGCCCCCACGATCGTCACGACCATGAGCGCCACCGGCGCGTACTCGAACAGCGGCGACATGCGGGCGATCAGGAACACGCCGGCGGTCACCATGGTGGCGGCGTGGATCAGCGCCGATACCGGGGTCGGGCCCTCCATCGCGTCCGGCAGCCAGGTGTGCAGGCCGATCTGGGCCGACTTACCCATGGCGCCGATGAACAGCAGGATCGCGATGATGGTCAGCGCATCGCCCTCCATGCCGAGAAAGCTGAGGGTCGTACCGGCCATGTCCGGGGCGTTGGCGAAGATGGTGTCGAAGCTGACCGAGTCGAACAGCAGGAAGCAGCCGAAAATCCCGAGCGCGAAGCCGAAATCGCCAACCCGGTTGACGATGAACGCCTTGATCGCAGCCGCGTTGGCCGACGGCTTGTGGAACCAGAACCCGATCAGCAGGTAGGACGCCACGCCGACCCCCTCCCAGCCGAAGAACAGCTGCACGAGGTTGTCGGACGTCACCAGCATCAGCATGGCGAAGGTGAAGATCGACAGATACGCCATGAAACGCGGGATCGAGTGGTCGTGGCTCATGTAGCCGACGGAGTAGACGTGGACCATGGTCGACACCACCGTCACCACCAGGACCATGACGGCCGTCAGCGTGTCCCAGCGCAGCGCCCAGTTGGCCTCAAAACTGCCGGACACGATCCACGGCAGGACCTCGACCGTCAGCGTCCGTCCGCCGATGGCGACCTCCCAGAACGCCACGACGCCCAGCGTCGATGCCACCAGCATGGCGCCGCAGGTCACGACCTGCGCGCCACGGTCGCCGATCAGCCGGCCGCCGAAGCCGGCGACCAGGGCGCCAACCAGAGGCAGGAATACGATCGCGGAGTACATCCGTCAGCCCTTCATCAGGTTGATGTCCTCGACCGCGATCGAACCGCGGTTGCGGAAATAGACCACCAGGATCGCCAGACCGATGGCGGCCTCGGCGGCGGCCACCGTCAGGACGAACAGCGCGAATACCTGACCGACCAGGTCGCCGAGGTGGGTCGAGAATGCCACCAGGTTGATGTTGACGGCGAGCAGCATGAGCTCGACGGACATCAGGATAATGATGACGTTCTTGCGGTTGATGAAAATCCCGAAGATCCCAAGCGTGAACAGGATCGCCGCGACCGTCAGGTAGTGGCCGAGACCGATGTCCATGTCAGACGCCCCCCCCCCGGGTGACCTTCATCACTTCCACCACGTCCTCGCGGCGCCGTGCGTTCTGCGCCTCGATCGACTGCCGCCGCACCCCTTCCCGCGAGCGCAGCGTCAGCACGATGGCTCCGATCATCGCGATCAGCAGGATCAGCCCAGAAGCCTGGAAAAGGTAGACGTAGCGCGTGTACAGCAGGCCACCCAGAGCGTGGGTATTGGTGACCTCTGCCGATGGCGGGATCGGGGCGGTCATGATCCCTGGGACGGTCGGCCCCACGCTCCAGGCGCCGACGATCAGCACCAGTTCAGCCAGCAGCACCAGTCCGACCGCCGCGCCCACCGGCACATAGCGTATGAACCCCTGACGAAGCTCGACGAAGTTGATGTCGAGCATCATGACGACGAACAGGAACAGCACGGCGACCGCGCCGACGTAGACCACCACCAGGATCATCGCCAGGAATTCGGCGCCCATCAGCACGAACAGCCCGGCAGCGTTGAAGAAGGCGAGGATAAGGAACAGCACCGAATGCACCGGGTTGCGCGAGGTGATCACCATCGCGCCCGATGCCACCGCCACGCCGGCGAACAGGTAGAACACCAAGGCCTGAACGACCATCCCGCTTCCTTCCCCGGGGTCGCTCCCGGTTTGTGTCGGCTTCAAGCTTTCTCAACCACTGGAGCCGGTTAATTCACGTTCTTCAGAGCCGGAAAGAACCGGCGTCAGCGATACGGCGCGTCGGCCGTCAGGTTCTGAGCGATCTCGGCTTCCCAGCGGTCGCCGTTCGCGAGCAGCTTTTCCTTGTTGTAGAAGAGCTCCTCGCGGGTCTCGGTCGCGAACTCGAAGTTCGGCCCCTCGACGATGGCGTCGACCGGGCAGGCCTCCTGGCAGAAGCCGCAGTAGATGCACTTCGTCATGTCGATGTCGTATCGCGTGGTCCGACGCGATCCGTCGACGCGTGGCTCCGCCTCGATGGTGATGGCCTGGGCGGGGCAGATCGCCTCGCACAGCTTGCAGGCGATACACCGCTCCTCGCCGTTCGGGTACCGCCGCAGCGCGTGTTCGCCGCGGAACCGGGGGCTGAGCGGTCCCTTCTCGTAGGGGTAGTTGATGGTCACCTTCGGACGGAAGAAGTAACGCAGCGTCAGCCCCAGGCCAGACAGCAGTTCCGTCAGCAGAAGGCTCTTTGGACGAAAGCCTATGGAAGCCATGATCTTTCCCTCGCTCCTCGTCCGCCCGCTTACGGTACCCAGTCGAACGCAACCAGCACGCCAGCCGTCAGGACCACCCACAGCAGCGACAACGGCAGAAACACTTTCCAGCCGAGGCGCATGAGTTGGTCGTAGCGGTAGCGCGGGAAGGTCGCCCGAACCCACAGGAAGAAGAACAGCACGAAGGCGATCTTCAGGGCGAACCAGATCGGCCCGGGTATCCAATTGAACGGCGCGATGTCGAACGGCGCAAGCCAGCCACCCATGAACAGGATGACGGTCATGGCGCTCATCAGGATCATGTTCGCGTACTCGCCAAGAAAGAAGAGCGCGAAGCTCATCGACGAGTACTCGACGAAATAGCCGGCCACCAATTCCGACTCGCCCTCCGGCAGGTCGAACGGCGCCCGATTGGTCTCCGCCAGGGCGGAGACGAAGAAGATGACGAACATCGGCAGCAGCGGGATCGCAAACCAGACCGTGCGCTGTGCTTCGACGATATCGCTCAGGTTCAGCGAGCCGACACACAGCAGGACCGTGATGATCACGAAGCCGATGGAGACCTCGTAGGAAACCATCTGGGCCGCCGAGCGCAGCGCTCCGAGGAAGGCGTACTTCGAGTTCGACGCCCAGCCGGCCATGATCACGCCGTACACGCCGAGCGAGGAGATCGCGAACAGGTAAAGGATGCCGACGTTGATGTCGGCCAGCACCATCCCGGCGTCGAACGGGATCACTGCCCACGCGATCAGGCTCAGGATGAAGGTCAGCATCGGCGCGGCAAGGAAGATCACCTTGTTGGCGCCCGACGGAAGGATGGTCTCCTTGGCCAACAGCTTGACGCCGTCGGCGAGCGGCTGCAGGAGGCCGAACGGTCCGACCACGTTCGGCCCGCGGCGAAGCTGCATGGCCGCGATGACCTTGCGCTCGAAGTAGGTGAGATACGCGACCGCCACCAGCAGGGGCACCACGATCGCCAGGATCTGCGCCACGATGATCGCGGTGGGTACGACGTATGTGTCGAGGAAGGTCATGCTCGATTTGCCCCGCCCGGTCCGCGCCGGATCAGCCGTGTGTGCCGGTCGCGAACGGCTGGCGGCGGAGGCTGAAAACCTCCGTGCATTCCGCCATCGTCTTCGACGCCCGGCTGATCGGATCGGTCATGTAGAAATTCTCGATCGGCGACGCGAACGGCGCCTCTTCGAGCGCGCCGGCGGCGCCGAACGCGCCCCACGGCGCTGGTTCGATCGTGTCGATGGCCGCGAAGGTGTCGTACTCGGCCATCAGCGCCTGCCGCAGCGCGTTCAGGTCGTCGAAGGGCAGGGTGTGGTCGACGGCGTCGGACAGCGCCCGCACGATCTTCCAGTCCTCGCGCGCCTCACCGAGCGGGAAGGTCGCCGCGAACCCCATCTGCACTCGGCCCTCGGTGTTGACGTACAAGCCGTCCTTCTCGGTGGTGGCCGCTTCCGGCAGAACGACGTCGGCACGGTGCGCGCCCTTGTCGCCGTGATGGCCCTGGTACACGACGAAGGCGTCGCCGAGGGCATCGGTGTCGATCTCGTCGGCCGCCAGCAGATACACCAGCTTGATGGCCCCCGACCGGGCGCCGCCCAGAATGCCGGCCACATCCGCCCCGCCCTCGCCCGGCAGGAACCGCATGTCGAGGCCAGCGACCCGCGAGGCCGCCGAGTGAAGCACGTTGAAGCCGTTCCAGCCGGCCACGATCTCGCCGTCCTCGTCCTGGGTGTCCGGCTGGATCATGCCGAAACCCTCGGCGATGGCCCGGGTGGCCGCCAAAACGGCGGCTCCGTCGCCGCGCGCGAGCGCACCGCTGCCGAGTACCAGCATCGGCTTCTTGGCGGCCTTCAGGACATCAGCGAACCGGTGGCTGCCATCGGCGATCTCGGACAGGCTCTGGGCACCGGCGCCGAGATGATCGTAATCGTAGGTCAGGTCGACCGGCTGGCCGACCAGGCCGATCGGGAACCGGCCGCGCAGCCAGCGCTTGCGGATCCGCGCGTTTACCAGCGCCGCTTCCCAGCGCGGGTTCGTCCCGATCAGCAGCAGCGCGTCGGCATCCTCGATGCCGGCGATCGTGGTGTTGAACAGCCAGCCCGCGCGCGGCCCGCCGCCGAGCCGGCTGCCGTCCTGTCGGCAGTCGATGTTGGGCGAGCCGAGCGCCGTCATCAGGCGCTTCAGGGCGTACATCGACTCGGCGTCGACCGCGTCGCCGGCAATCGCGGCGATCTCGCTGCCCTTCAGTCCATGCAGCCGGGCGGCGACCGCCGCGAACGCATCGGCCCAACTCGCCGGCTGCAGCTTGCCGTCGCGGCGGACATAGGGCCGGTCCAGCCGCTGGCGCTTCAGCCCGTCGCAGGCATAGCGGGTTTTGTCGGAGATCCACTCCTCGTTGATGTCCTCGTGCAGGCGCGGCAGCACGCGCAGCACCTCCTGCCCGCGGGCGTCGATCCGAATGTTGGAACCGACGGCGTCCATCACGTCGATCGATTCGACCTTCTTGAGCTCCCACGGGCGGGAAACGAAGGCGTAAGGCTTGGAGGTCAGCGCGCCAACCGGGCACAGGTCGATGACGTTCGCCGAAAGCTCCGAGGCGAGCGCGTTCTCGAGATAGGTGGTGATCTCGGCGTTCTCGCCGCGGTTCAGCATTCCCATCTCGCTGACGCCGGCAATCTCGGTTGCAAACCGGACGCACCGCGTGCAGTGGATGCACCGGGTCATGATCGTCTTGATCAGCGGTCCCATGTACTTGTCGGTGACCGCGCGCTTGTTCTCGGTGTAGCGGCTGGAATGCCAGCCATAGGCCATCGCCTGATCCTGCAGGTCACACTCGCCGCCCTGGTCGCAGATCGGGCAGTCGAGCGGATGGTTGATCAGCAGGAACTCCATCGTGCCCTTCTGGGCTTTCCGGGCGACCTCGGATTTGGTGTGGATCACCATCCCCTCGCTGGCCGGGAACGCGCAGGACGCGATCGGCTTGGGAGCCTTCTCCATCTCCACCAGGCACATCCGGCAGTTGCCCGCGACCGAGAGCCTGTCGTGGTAGCAGAACCGCGGAACTTCGGCACCGGCGGCCTCACAGGCCTGCAGCACCGACGTCCCCGGGGGCACCTCCACCTCGATCCCGTCGACCGTCAGTTTCGGCATGCTGTCCTCTCTCCGTCCCTCTGCCGCGCGCCGGTCATCGGTGCGCGCGTCACTCGGCCGCCTGCGCGGTCGAAAGCACCGGCTTCCCGGCCTTGCGCGCCGCGATCCGTCGCTCCATCTCCGGCCGGAAATGCCGGATCAGCCCCTGAACCGGCCACGCCGCCGCGTCGCCGAGGGCGCAGATGGTGTGGCCTTCGATCTGCCTGGAAACCTCTTCCAGCACGTCAATTTCCTCGACGTCGGCTTCGCCGCGCACCATCCGCTCCATCACCCGCCACATCCAGCCCGTCCCTTCCCGGCAGGGGGTGCACTGGCCGCAGCTCTCGTGCTTGTAGAAGTAGCTGAGTCGGGCGATGGCCCTCACGATGTCGGTCGACTGGTTCATCACGATCACCGCCGCGGTGCCGAGGCCCGACCGAACCTCTCGCAGCGAGTCGAAATCCATCAGGACGTCGTCGCAGATCGCCTTCGGCAGAACCGGCACCGACGAACCGCCCGGGATCACGCCGAGCAAGTTGTCCCAGCCGCCGATCACACCGCCGGCGTGCTTGTCGATCAACTCGCGCAGCGGAATGCCGAGTTCCTCCTCGACGTTGCACGGGTTGTTCACGTGACCGGAGATGCAGAACAACTTGGTTCCGGCATTCTTCGGACGTCCTAGGCCAGCGAACCAGTCAGGCCCACGGCGCAGGATGGTCGGCACCACGGCGATCGATTCAACATTGTTCACCGTGGTCGGGCACCCGTACAGGCCGACACCGGCGGGGAACGGCGGCTTCAGCCGGGGCTGGCCCTTCTTGCCCTCCAGCGACTCCAGCAGCGCGGTCTCCTCGCCGCAGATGTAGGCGCCGGCCCCACGATGCAGGTAGACGTCGAAATCGTATCCGGAGCCGCACGCGTTTCGGCCGATCAGTCCCGCGTCGTAGGCCTGATCGATCGCCGCCTGGAGGTTGCGCGCCTCGTTGTAGAACTCACCCCGGATGTAGATGTAGGCCGCTCGGGCGCGCATCGCGAAGCCGCCGATCAGGCATCCTTCGACAAGCTTGTGCGGTTCGTGCCTCAGGATGTCGCGGTCCTTGCAGGTCCCCGGCTCGGACTCGTCGGCGTTCACCACGAGGTAATGCGGCTTCTCCCTTACCTCCTTGGGCATGAACGACCACTTCAGGCCCGTCGGAAACCCGGCGCCACCGCGTCCCCGCAGGCCTGACGCCTTGACCAGTTCGACGATGTCCTCCGGCGTCTTGGCCAGCAACTCCGCGGTGTTCGACCAGTCGCCGCGCTTGCGCGCGCCGGGCAACCCCCAGTCGAACCAGCCGTAGACGTTTGTGAAGATCCGGTCTTCGTCCTTCAGCATCAGTCGTCTCCACCGCCGGCAGCGGCCGTCCGCTCGGCGTACCACGGCGGCACCCCGTCGGAATCCTTCAATGAGGCGAGCGAGGTCGGTCCGGCGATCGACTGCGACGTCTGCCGGCCGGTCATCGAGCCCATCGCCGGCTGCTCGCCGCGCTTCAGGGAGGCCAGCAGCGTCGCCGTCGTCTCGTAGTCCATGTCCTCGTAGAAGTCGTCGTTCACCTGGAGGATCGGGGCGTTCACGCAGCCGCCGAGGCACTCGACCTCAAGCAGCGAGAACTGCCCGTCGGCGGTGCGCTCGTGATTGCCGATGCCGAGCTTGTCCTTGATGCAACGCATCACCTGGTCGGAGCCCCGAAGCCAGCACGGCGTGGTCGTGCAGGCCTGCAGGAACCACCTCCCGACCGGAGCCAGGTTGAACATCGTGTAGAATGTCGCAACCTCCAGCACCCGGATCCGCGCCATCCCCAGTCGGGCGGCGATCGCGTCGATCGCCGCAAGCGGGATCCAATTGTCGTGCTGGCGCTGGGCGAGATCGAGCAGAGGCAGAACCGCGCTAGCTTGGCGGTCGGCCGGGTACTTCGCCAGAATAACGCCGATCCGGGTCTCGCTTTCGGTTGTCCAGGTGAAGGTTGCCGGCTGGTCCCGATCGTCGGCGATCGGCTTGCTGCTCATCGGTCGATCTCCCCGAACACGATGTCCAGCGACCCGATGATCGCCACGGTGTCCGCCAGCATGTGGCCCTTTGACAGGAAATCCATGGCCGCCAGAAAGGCGAAGCCAGGTGCGCGGATCTTGCAGCGGTACGGCTTGTTGGTTCCGTCAGACACCAGGTACACCGCGAACTCGCCCTTGGGCGCTTCGACCGCCGTGTAGGTCTCGCCGGCCGGCACGTGGTACCCTTCGGTGTACAGCTTGAAGTGATGAATCAGCGCCTCCATGGAGCGCTTCATCTCGCCACGCCGGGGGGCCGTCACCTTTCGGTCCGTGCTCTTGATCGGGCCACCGGGCATCTTCTCGATGCACTGGTCGATGATCCGAAGGGATTGTCTGAGTTCCTCGACCCGCACCAGATAGCGAGCGTAGCAGTCGCCGGTCTTGCCGATCGGCACGTCGAAATCCATCTCCGCGTAGGCATCGTAAGGCTGCGCGACCCGCAGATCCCAGGGCACGCCGGAGCCGCGCAGGACCGGTCCGGAAAACCCGTGGTCGAGCGCCTCCTCGCGCGTTACCACACCGATGTCGACAGTGCGCTGTTTGAAAATACGGTTCTCGGTCAGCAACGATTCCATATCGTCGACGAACTTCGGAAACTGGTCGGCCCAGGCCTTGATGTCATCCAGCAACCCGGCCGGCAGGTCCTGATGAACCCCACCCGGGCGAAAATACGCCGCGTGCAATCGCGCTCCCGAGACCCGCTCGTAGAAGCCCATCAGCTTCTCGCGCTCCTCGAAGCCCCAGAGCAGCGGTGTCATGGCCCCGACGTCGAGAGCGAAAGTGGTCAAATTCAGGAGATGATTCAGGACGCGCCCGATCTCCGCGTAAAGCACCCGGATGTACTGGCCCCGCTTGGGGACTTCGAGACCGAGGAGCTTCTCCACCGCAAGGGCGTAGGCGTGCTCCTGGTTCATCGGCGCGACGTAGTCGAGCCGGTCGAAGTACGGCACCGCCTGCAAGTAGGTCTTGTACTCGATCAGCTTCTCGGTGCCGCGGTGCAGCAGGCCAATATGAGGGTCGGCGCGCTCCACCACCTCGCCGTCCATCTCGAGCACGAGGCGAAGGACCCCGTGGGCCGCAGGATGCTGCGGCCCAAAGTTCATGGTGAGCGGCTTGATCTGGGTCTCGGCCATCAGCCACGCCCCTCCGGCAAGGAGTCCGCTTTCTCGTCGCCCGGCAGCGCGTCTCGAGCGCCCTCCCATGGGCTCAGGAAGTCGAAGTTCCGGAAATCCTGGGTCAACTTGACCGGCTCGTAGATTACCCGCTTCTGGGCATCGTCGTAGCGAACCTCGACGTAGCCGGTGAGCGGAAAGTCCTTTCTCATCGGGTGGCCTTCGAAGCCGTAGTCAGTGAGCAGTCTGCGCAGGTCAGGGTGGTCGGCGAAATAGATCCCATACATGTCCCAGGCCTCGCGCTCCAGCCAGCCGGCGGAGCTGAAGACCCCGGTCGCCGATGGCACCGGCGTGTTCTCGTCGGTGGAGACCTTGAGACGGACACGGGTGTTCTGGCGGATCGAAAGCAGGTTGTAGACCACCTCGAATCGCTCGTCGCGCTGCGGATAGTCGGTCCCGCAAAGGTCCATCAGCGCCTTGAAAAGGCACTGGCTGTCGTCGCGCAGGAAGGTCAGAACCCTCAGCACCGACGAGGAGCGGCACCGCATCGACAACTCGTCGCGCATGATCACCACCTCGGACACATCCTGCCCGAGTTGGCTCTCGATATACGCCGCCAAGTCGTTCAAGGCGGTGACGGTCTCGGAAGGCGTGGCCGTCGCCATGGGTTAGCTGGCCTCCGTGTGAAGTTTTCGGCCCGAGGCGCGCGTCAACGGGCGATGGTCGCGGTTCGCCTGATCTTGCGCTGCAGTTGCAGCACCCCGTAGAGCAGCGCCTCGGCGGTTGGCGGACAGCCCGGTACGTAGATATCGACTGGAACGATCCGGTCGCATCCACGAACCACAGAATAGGAATAATGGTAGTAACCACCGCCGTTTGCGCACGAGCCCATCGAGATAACCCAGCGCGGCTCGGCCATCTGGTCGTACACCTTGCGCAGCGCCGGCGCCATCTTGTTGGTGAGCGTTCCCGCCACAATCATCACGTCGGACTGACGGGGACTCGGGCGGAAAACCAGACCGAACCGATCGAGATCATACCGGCTGGCCGCGGTGTGCATCATCTCGACGGCGCAGCACGCGAGGCCGAATGTCATGGGCCACAGCGATCCGCAACGCGCCCAGTTGAACAGCTTGTCAGCCTGGGCGATGACGAACCCCTTCTCGCGGATCTCGTCGCCGACGGCGGTGAGGATGGCATCCTGGTCGGCGCCGGCAGGTGCCGGGCGGTTGGCGTTCATCACTCCCATTCCAGGGCCCCCTTCTTCCACTCGTAAACGAAGCCGATGGTCAGCACGCCGAGAAAGACGACCATTGACCAGAACCCGAACAGCCCGATGTCCCCGAGGGATATCGCCCACGGGAACAGGAACGCCACTTCGAGGTCGAAAATTATGAACAGAATGGCGACGAGATAGAACCGAACGTCGAACTGCCGACGCGAATCGTTGAACGCCTCGAAACCGCACTCATAGGCCGACAACTTCTCCGAATCCGGCCGCTGGGTGCCCACGACGAACGAGGCGATCACCATCGCTCCGGCGAGGCCGACGGCAATCGCCAGGAAGATCAGGATCGGCAGGTACTCGGACAGCAAATCGTTCATCGTCGCGGTCCCCGGAATACACTGTTCGACGGCTTGACCGAACGGCTCGGCTTCAGCCAACGCGGCCGCACTATAGTGCGGCGCACACCGCGAGAACAAGGCAAAGCCACACCCCGCGACTACCGGATCGTGGGCATTTAGGCCATCCGCCGATCGGCTGCGACGGAGGGTCGCGTCGGACCTGAAGATTAGCAGCTGGGAAAGTGGCGGGAGTGACGGGACTCGAACCCGCGGCCTCTGGCGT
>CAYNFA010000025.1:0-15550 GCA_964396345.1 uncultured Thalassobaculum sp. | reverse complement strand
GCCTCATCGTCGACGGCGAACGCGATCACCAGCTGGGCGGCGAGCCCGACGATCGTGATCATCGCCAGCCAGGCCCCGATCGCCATCACCACCAGGAGATACCAGGGCAGGCCGCCGCGACCCGTGACCGCGAGCGCGGCGCGGGCCGGCGCCTCGTCCAGCGCGAGCCGGTGGCAGAGCCGGGCGAGCGCGTCGTCAGCCATGCGCCAGCATCTCCTCGCGCAGCCGGCGGAGCAGGCTGAGGGCGGCGCCGAACACCGCCAGCACCACCGCCAGCATGCCGAACCATCCGAGCAGCGCGACATCGGTCTCCCACACCACCCGCAGGCCGGCCAGGGTCACCAGCAGGCTGGCCGCCAGCACCGCCAGCACCACCGACGGAAAGTCGCGCAGCCGCCGGTAGACCAGGGCGAGGCCAACGGACGCGGCGGCGAACAGGGCGAGCGCCAGCCAGTCGGCGCCGACCAGCCCGTCCGCGAACGCCGCCGGGGCGGCGGCGGCGAAGGTAAGGCCGAGGATCGCGGCGACCAGCAGCCAGCGCGGCCACAGCGGTCGCAGCCAGCCGAGCCCCGGCCGAGGGGCGAGGCCCTCGCGGGCGGCAAGCGCGGCGGCGTAGAACAGCGCCAGCAGGGCGGCCACCTCCTGCGGGGCGAGCCAGCCCATCGGCAGGACGATCTGCGCGGCGTAGGCGGCGGCGCCGACCCCGGCCACCACCAGCCACAGTATCCAGGGAGCCAGCGCGCCCGACAGCGCCACCCAAGGCAGGATCAGCGCCGCCCAGCCGACGAACAGCGTGTAGGCGTCGGCGCCGGTCTGGTAGATCTGGCCGAACACCGCCAGCAGCACCCCGACCAGCATCGCCGCCGAGGTCAGCAGGGCCTCCCACGCCGGCGCCGGGCTCGGCCGAGCCAGGCGCCGGCGACGCACAGCGCGATCCCGGCCTGGACGGTGCCGAGCTTGGCGAGCGGCGGCAGGTCGGCCCAGTTGAACGCGAAGAAGAACACGATGCCGGCCAGGACCTGGCCGACCGCCAGCGCCAGCAGCGCGGCCTGTCCCCAGCGTCGCCAGAACCCGTCGTCGCGGACCGCGCCGACCGCCTCGAGGTAGCGCGCCGGCGCCAGCAGCCCGGCGCGGAGCAGCGCGTACGGCAGCGCGCTGGCGGCGGGCTCTGTCGAGGATCGGGCTGGCTCGGTCATGATCTGTCGAAGTCGTTCAGAAGGCGACAGCATCAGCTGGTCGCGTTGAATGATTGCACGCAATCACTTATCTTGTCGCCTGCAGCATTCGGCAGGATTGGAAGGAGGGCTATGGCCAATCTCACCGTTCGGCAGCTTTCCGAGGAAACAAAATCCCGCCTCGTGGATAGGGCGCGCCGGCACAATCAGAGCCTCGAAGCCGAGGTCCGTCAGATCTTGGATCGCGCTGCGCAGCAACCGATGCCGGCGGATGATGTTGAAGGTTTTCCTCACTGGTTCATCGAAGGCAGCCGCCCTGGCTTCGATCTCGACGAGTTACTCGCCGACCAGCGGCGTCCGCACGCTCCGATCGCCCTTGGTGAGGGCGACGGGTGATCCTGCTCGATACCAACGTGATCTCGGAACTGATGCGCCCGGCGCCAGCTCCGGCGGTGGTTTCCTGGGTGGCCGAGAACCGCCACCAACTTGCGCTGTCGACGGTTACCGTCGCCGAACTCGCCTACGGGATCGAGAGCCTGCCCGACGGAGCCCGCCAAACGACGCTGCGAATTCTGGTTCAACGGCTCGTCGCCACGTACGCCGATCGGATGCTCGCTTTCACTGAGCGCACGGCGTGGCAATACGGGGAGCTGATGGCGCAGGCGCGGTCACGGGGCAGGGCCATGTCGGTGCCCGATGGCATGATCGCCGCGGTCGCGATCACCAACGGATGCGACTTGGCGACTCGCAACCGCCGGGACTTCGAGGTCCTGGCGCTGCGCCTCGTGGACCCGTGGTCCAAAGCATCGTAACCGGCTCGCCTAGTGCCGCCCGGTCTCGAACCCGGCCAGCACCGACACCAGGTTGTCACCCAGTATGTCGGAGATGTAGCCGCCTTCCTGCACGATCAGGGTGGGGTAGCGCGCGCCCCCGAGCCGCTCGCCGATACGGCGGAAGCCGTCGGTGGTGACGGCGAGGAAGGCGAGCGGATCCTTCTCCGACGGGTCGAGGCCGAGGGCGATCACCAGGGCGTCGGGCCGGAAGGCGTCGACCCCCGCCAGCGCCGTCTCCAACGTCTCCAGGTACCCGGCGTCGCCGGTGCCGCGCGCCAGCGGCAGGTTCAGGTTGGCGCCGCGGCCCGGCCCGGCGCCGATCTCGTCGGCATAGCCGGTGAAGAACGGGTAGTAGGCGCGCGGGTCGCCGTGGATCGAAACGGTCTGGACGTCGGCGCGGTGGTAGAAGATGCCCTGGGTGCCGTTGCCGTGGTGCACGTCCACGTCGAGCACGGTGACGCGCTTCGCGCCGCCGTCGCGCAGCCGCTGGGCGGCGATCGCCGAGTTGTTCAGGAAGCAGAAGCCGCCGGCCTGGTCGGCGTAGGCGTGGTGCCCGGGCGGCCGGCAGAGCGCGTAGGCCGGCCGGCCGTCGGTGGCCACCAGATCGGCGGCGGTCACCGCGACGTCGGCCGAGGCGCGCGCCCCCGTCCAGGTGCCGGGGCCGATCGGGCAGGCGGTGTCGGCCTGGTAGTGCCCGGCCTTGCCGACGATGTGGGTCGGGTGGATCGCCATGTTCCGCCCGGGGTGGACGTTTGGCAGCATCTCCGAGCCGTGGTCCGGCAGCGCCTCCCACTCCGCCCAGGCGTGCTGCAGGAAGTCGAGGTAGTCGGCGGCGTGGATGGCGGCGACCGGCGCCAGCCCGTGCTCTCCGGCTTCCAGCAGCGCGTGGCCGCCGGCCTCGGCGGCGCGCCGCAGGATCGCCGCGCGCTCCGGCGTCTCGGGGTTGGCGATCCGGTTGCCGCGGGCGATGAAGCCGCTCGGCGCGTGGGCGGCGTGGCGGTCGGTGGCGACGACGCGCATCGGCGGGTCTCCCCCTACCCCAGGAACCCGCTCAGATCCGGCGGCGTGCCGACGCCGAGCACCGGCTCGAAGGCGAGCGCCATCGACAGCAGCCGCGCGTCCTGGCCGCGCGGCGCCATCAGCTGCAGCCCGACCGGAAGCGAGGCGCCGAACTGCTGGATCGGCATGCTGGTGGCGCAGATCCCGAAGACGTTGGCCGGCTGGGTGTTGCGCGACGACAGCAGGGCGCGCTTGGCCTCGTCCGGGTGGGCGAGGTTGGCGAGCGGCATCGCCACGAACGGCGTGCTCGGCGCCACCCAGGCGTCCAGCCCCTCGAACCGCTCGGCGGCGATCGCCTCCAGCTCGAGGCGGCGGAACTGCGAGGCGGCGTACTCGACCGCCGTGACCTCCAGGCCGTGCGCGGCGCGCATGGCGGTGACGGTGTCCATCTTGGCGCGCGCCTCGGCGAAGCCCTCGGGGGTCAGCCGCGCCACCAGTTCGGCCGGCACGATCCCGAGGAAGATGCGCAAGCGTTCCGCGGCCTCGGGGAGGTCGATATCGACGATCTCCACGCCGGCCGCCGACAGCGCCAGCAGGGCCGATTCGACGGTGGCGCGCGTGGCGTCGTCGAGATCCTCGACGAACAGACCACCCGGCCGGCCGAGCCGGAGGCCTTCGAGCCGCATCGCCATCGGCACCTTGCCGCCGGTGACGACGGCGTGAATCAGGGCGGCGTCGCCGGCGCTGCGGCACAGCGGCCCGATCGAATCCAGGGTCGGCGACAGCGGGAACACGCCCGTGGTCGGCCACAGCCCGACCGTCGTCTTGTGCCCGAACAGGCCGCAGAAGCTGGCCGGGATGCGGATCGAGCCGCCGGTGTCGGTGCCGAGCGCGAAGCCGCACAACCCGGCCGCGACCGCGACCGCCGAGCCGCTGGAGGAGCCGCCCGGGAAGCGGTGGGTGCCTGCATCCCAGGGGTTCCAGGGCGTGCCGCGCGCCTCGTTGACGCCGGTGGCGCCGAGCGCGAACTCAACGGTCTTGGTCTTGCCGAGGATGATGCAGCCGGCCGCCTTCAGGCGGCCGATCAACGGCCCTTCGGGCCCGGTCAGACGCTCGGTCGGATACAGCGACCCGTTGGTGGTGGGCAGGCCGTCGACCGCGATGATGTCCTTCACGGCAAGCGTCACGCCCATCAGCGGGCCGAGATCGGTGCCGGCCGCCAGCAACCCGTCGACCGCTCGAGCGGCCTGGCGCGCGCGCTCGGCGTCGACCACCTGGAAGGCGCCGAGCCTGCCGTTAAGCGCCGCGATACGAGTGAGGCAGGCCTCGGTGGCCTCCAGCGCGGTGATCCGCCCGCCGCGAAGGTCCATGGCGAACGGGGCAATCCCGCTTTCGAACGGGTCCGGTGGCAGCACGGCCATGTCTCTCTCTCCCTGAAATCGTTAACGCCGACAGGCAGGGCGACGGTGGCACGCCCCCCGGACGGTCGCAAGCGAGCGGGCGCCGTAACCTGTGCCGACTCAGCTGGCGTCGAACAAGCGAACGTACTCGGCGTTGTCGGCGTTGGCGAGGCCGCGGCGGGCCATGAGCCGGTGCAGTTCGGTGGCGAGCCCGGTCAGCGGCAGGGCAGACCCCAGCCGGCGGGCCTCGTCCATCACGGTGGCGAGGTCCTTGACCATGATCGCAATGCGCGACTGGACCTGGTCGTCGCGCGCGGCCATGCGCGGCAGGAACTGCTGCAGGATCGGCGAATCCGCCCGGCCGCCGGCCAGCGCCTGGGGGACGCGGGCCGGGTCGATGCCGGCGTCCTCGGCGAGTTGGCAGGCCTCGGCCATCACCGCGATGCCGCAGCCGACGATCAACTGGTTGATCAGCTTGGTGGTCTGCCCGGCGCCGTTCGGTCCCATCAGGGTGAACCGTCCCGCCAGGTGGGCGACCACCGGCGCCACGCGGTCGAACTCCGCCTGCTCGCCACCCGCCATGACCGCGAGCGTGCCTTTGGTCGCGCCCGGAACCCCGCCCGACACCGGCGCGTCGATCCAGCCCATGCCGGCGTCGGCGCGCAGCCGGGCCGCGAACGCGGCGGCGCTGTCGGGGCGCATCGACGAAAAATCGACCAGCACCGAGCCGGGGCGGGCGCCGGCGGCGATGCCGTCCGCCCCGAACACGACGGCCTCGACGGCGGCGGTGTCGGTCAGGCAGGTGAACACGATGTCGCTGGCGCGCGCGACCTCCGCCGCCGACTCGGCGCCGCTGGCCCCGGCCGCGACCAGCGGCGACAGCTTGGCCGGGTCGCGGTTCCACACGGCGAGCGGGTAGCCGGCGGCAAGCAGCCGCCGGGCCATCGGCCCACCCATCAGGCCGAGGCCGACATAGCCGAGGCGGGGCGTCTCTGGGGGCATCGGAACCTCCGGTCAGGCGGTGGCGGGTCGGCGTCAACCGATGCCGAGCAGGAGCAGCAGAACCGACAGGGTGAGGCCGGACAGCACGGTCGAGATCAGGATCACCGATGTCGAGCGCTCGACGTACAGACGGTATCGGTAGGCCAGCACGAACACCAGCGAGCCGGTCGGAAGCGCAGCCGCGACGATGGCGGAACGCGCCTGGATCGGGTCGAGCCCGGCGGGGCCGCCGGAGAGCGGCCCGAGCGCGATCCAGGCGACCAGCGCCGGCATGATCACCAGCTTGAGAAACACCAGCCACCCTGCCTCGCCAAGGCCGGCGCGGAGCGACTTGCCGACCAGGAACAGGCCCATGGCGACCAGGGCCGCCGGGCCGGCTGCCGCCCCCAGGATGTCGCAGAAGGTCCGCACCGGGGCCGGCAGCGGCCATTCGGTCGCCGACCAGGCGATGCCGGCCGCCGCTGCCAGCACCAGCGGGTTCAACAGCACCGCCCGCAGAACTCCGGCGATCACGCGCAGGGGCGGGTCGTCGGCGCGCAGATCCAGTTCGACCAGCGCCACGAACAGGGCAACCAGGAAGGCGGCGTTGTAGACCGTCAGGATCAGGATCGGCAGCAGCGCCGCCTCGCCAAACGCGGTCGGAAGCAGGGGCACGCCCATGTAGCCGGTGTTGGCAAAGACCACGCACATCGCCTGCAGCGCGAGTGCCGCCGGCCGGGTGCGGAACACCAGCAGCCCCGTCACAAAACAGATCGCAAACACGCCGAACACGCCGGCCGAGTAGGCGGCCAGAAATGGCAGGTCGAAGATCGCCGACATCGGGGCGTTCGCCATCGCGCCAAAGATCAGCGTCGGGAACGCGATCCAATAGACGAAGTCGTTGAGCACGCCGGTCGCGGCCGGGGTGAACGGCCCGAACCGTCCCGCCGCCCAGCCGGCTGCCATGATCGCGAACACCGGGAGGACGACGTTGAGGACCGGTTGCATGGGCAGGGAGGCTAGTGCGGATGCCGCAGGTGCGAAAGACGCAATCGCCGCGCTGCGCCTGTGACCGTCACGGCGCTTGAATCCGGGCCGCATTGTCCAGCCTATCGGGTGTCGGCGGTCGGCAATTCCGGCCTACTTTCCGCCCCCGAGGCTTTGATCTCCGCCGGTTCGCCGTGGCTCGGCGGCCGTTGCCCGGCGCCGACCGTGACGCTGCTGGCAGCCTCGGCGCGATGATCGGCGCGACGGTTGCGGCCGGCGGCGGGGTGACGCGCGCCGGGTGCCGGCATCGGCGTCCGGTTGTCGCCGCCCGGCCGGGTCGCTATACCTCGCGGGGCTTCACGCAGACACGGGACGATCGATCACATGGTCAACCACCACGTCGCCCTCATCTACGCCATGGTCCTCGGCGCCGCCGCCGACGGCGCGCTCGCGGATTCCGAGCTGGAGATGATCCAAGGCATCGTCCAGCACCTTCCGATCTTCGAGGATTTCGAGCAGGGCAACCTGGCGCAGATCGCGTCGGCCTGCACCGAGCTGCTGACCGTCGAGGACGGCATCGACGCGGTGATCTCGCAGATCAAGGAGAACTTGCCGGATCGTCTGCGCGCCACCGCCTACGCGCTGGCCTGCGACGTGGTCGCGGCCGACGGCGAGGCGACCCAGGAGGAGCTGCGCTACCTCGAGATCCTGCGCCACGACATCGGCGTCGACCGCCTGACGGCGGCCGCGATCGAACGCGGCGCCGGCGCCCGCTACGCCCGACCCTGAGGCGGCCATGACGGAGGGCGGGGGCGCGCCGGAACCGTTGGCGCTGGCCGGCCGGCGCATAGGGTTGATCGGCCTCGGCCTGATGGGCGTGCCGATGGCGCGCCGCCTGGCCGGCGCCGGCGCCGAGCTGGCGCTCTGGACCCGCAGCATCGAAAAGGCCGAGGAACTGGCTGGCGACCTGCCCGGGGCGTCGGCGTTGCCATCGCCGAAGCACGTCGCCGAGGCGGTCGACACCGTGGTGGTCATGGTCACCGACGCTGACGCCGTCGAGGCGGTGGTGTTCGACCCCTTCGAGGACCAGTGGGGGCTTGCCCACGGCTTGGCCGAGGACACCCTGGTGATCGACATGGGGACGACGGCGGTCGACCGGACTCGCGACTTCGCCGGTCGGATCCGGATGATCGGCGGCAGCTGGGTGGACGCGCCGGTGTCGGGCGGTACGGTCGCGGCCGAGGCCGGCACCCTCACAATAATGGCCGGCGGCAGCGACGCCGACATGGCCCGGGCCGAGCCGATCTTCCGCACGCTCGGCACCCGGATCACTCATGTCGGGCCGGTCGGGGCCGGCCAGATCGCCAAGACCGCCAACCAGATGATCGTCGGCCTGACCATCGGCGCCGTCGCCGAGGCGCTGGCGCTGGCCAGTCGCGCCGGGGTCGAGCCGGCGCGGGTGCGCGAGGCGATCTTCGGCGGGTTCGCCCACAGCCGGGTGCTCGAACTGCACGGCGAGCGCATGGTGACCGGCGACTTCAAGGCGCGGGCCCGCGCGACGATCCAGCAGAAGGACATGCGCGCCGCCCGCGACCTGGCCGCCCAGGTCGAACTGGCGCTGCCCGGCCTCGCCGCCAACCTGGCGCTCTGGGATGCCCTGGTCGAGGCCGGCCGCGGCGACCTCGACCATTCGGCCCTGGTGCTGGCCATCGATCCGGAGGGCTGGGACCATGCCTGAGAGCCGCAGCATCGACGCGGTGGTGTTCGACGTCGGCAACGTGCTGATCGAGTGGGACCCGCGCCACCTGTACCGCCGGGTGTTCACCCATCCCGACGGCACCCCCGACGAGGCACGGGTGGCATGGTTCCTCGCCGAGGTCTGTCACACCGGGTGGAACATCGAGCAGGACCGTGGCCGGACGATCGCCGAGGCCGAGGCCGAGGCGCTCGCCAGGCATCCCGACCACGGGCCGGCGATCCGGTCGTTCTACGGCCGCTTCCAGACCATGATCCCGGGCGCCATCGAGGGCACCGTGCGGGTGCTGGACACCCTCAAGGCGGCGGGAATGCCGGTGCACGGTCTCACCAACTTCAGCGCCGAGACGTTCGCGTCAACGCGCCATCGCTTCGCGTTCCTGAACGCCTTCGACACGGTGGTGGTGTCGGGCGAGGAGCGGGTGATCAAGCCGGATCCGCGGATCTTCGAGATCCTGATCGAGCGCGCCCGGCTGACACCGGCTCGCACCGCCTTCGTCGACGATTCGCCGCGCAACATCGAGGCGGCGCGGGCGCTCGGATTCCAGGCTCACCTGTTCCAAAGCCCGGGCGCCTTCAGGGGATGGCTGAGGGATCTCGGCGGGCCGGTCTGAGACGCGCGTTGCTGCCGCCGGGGACGGGCTACCGCAAGCGGTTCTCGGAGCCGGCCGCGATCCGGTCCAACTCGACCAGCCATCCCAGCAGCCTGTCGATCGCGTTGCCGGAAAGCCCCGCGAAGCGCCCGGCGACGACGCCGGTGTCCGGCTCGACGCGAACCACCTGAAAGGACGCCAGGAACGGCCGGCCGGTCGGCGCCGTCGCGAGGTCGCCCTCGACCAGTGATCCGTGCGCCGGCAAATCTGCGGCGTCCCAGCGCACCGACATTCCGGACATCGACACCGTGAGAACCGGCCGCGGCACGCCCGCGACCTCCAGGAACGCCCCGACCGGCGCGTAGCGCGCGGCGTTGCGGTCGGCGGACTCACCCGTTGAACCCGACCAGTGATCGGACCCGGCCCGCGCAGCCGGCCCGCGGTCCGGACCACGGTGTTGCGGCGCCGGTCGGTTCAGCCCCGCTCGATGCAGTTGATGCCGGTCCGGGAAAGAGGGGTGGAGGCCGGTGTCGGCGTTGGTGGCGGTCGCCGGCTTGCGGAGCTGCCATCCGGGAATGTTCGCCTGCTGGCCATCGGCCGGCATCGGTTCTGGGGCCAGATCGAGCGGCCGGCGCGCTGGATCGGGCGCTCCAGCCACGCGAGCGCGAATGCGTCTGAGGATCGCCGAAGGCCCGTCCATTCCCCCGCCTCGAACGCTGAACGCGCTGCCGGCACAACGGCGATTGCCGGGCGCGACCTTCCTCACGCGATGGTAGCAAGGTCGCGATACCGTGAAAAGATCTCTCACCCGGAACGGAAACGCCAGGGCGCACGGAAAACGGCTGGCAACGTATAGGGCGGGTAACGAAAAGGGCCGGGGATCGATCCCCGGCCCTTGCCGATAACAGTGTCAGGCGTGGTTCGACTGGATCAGAAGTCCATGCCGCCCATGCCGCCGCCCGGCATCGCCGACGCCGAGCCTTTGGGCTCCGGCTTGTCGGCGACCATCGCCTCGGTGGTCACCAGCAGACCGGCGACCGAGGCCGCGTTCTGCAGGGCGCTGCGCACCACCTTGGTCGGGTCGATGATGCCGGCCTTGATCAGGTCGACGAACTCGCCGTTCTGGGCATCGAAGCCCCAGTTGGCGTCCTTCGACTCCAGCAGCTTGCCGACGACGATCGAGCCGTCGTGGCCGGCGTTGATGGCGATCTGACGGGCCGGGGTCTCGAGGGCGCGACGGACGATGTTGACGCCCATGCGCTGGTCGTCGTTAACCGGCTTGATCTCGTCGAGGGCCCGGATGGCGTACACCAGAGCGGCGCCGCCGCCCGGCAAGATGCCTTCCTCGACCGCGGCGCGGGTGGCGTGCATCGCGTCGTCGACGCGATCCTTGCGCTCCTTCACCTCGATCTCGGTGGCGCCGCCGACGCGGATCACCGCGACGCCGCCCGCCAGCTTGGCCAGACGCTCCTGCAGCTTCTCGCGGTCGTAGTCCGAGGTGGTGTCCTCGACCTGCGCCCGGATCTGCGAGCAGCGAGCCTCGATGTCCTTCTTCTTGCCGGCGCCGTCGACGACGGTGGTCTCGTCCTTGGTGATCGAGACGCGCTTGGCGGTACCCAGCATGTCGAGGGTAACGTTCTCGAGCTGGATGCCGAGGTCCTCGGACACCACGGTGCCGCCGGTCAGGATCGCGAGGTCCTCAAGCATCGCCTTGCGGCGATCGCCGAAGCCCGGCGCCTTGACGGCCGCGACCTTCAGGCCGCCGCGCAGCTTGTTCACCACCAGGGTCGCGAGCGCCTCGCCCTCGACGTCCTCGGCGATGATCAGCAGCGGCTTGCCCGACTGCACGACCTGCTCGAGCACCGGCAGCATCGCCTGCAGGTTCGAGACCTTCTTCTCGTGCAGCAGGATGTACGGGCTCTCAAGCTCGCAGACCATCTTGTCGGCGTTGGTGACGAAGTACGGCGACAGGTAGCCACGGTCGAACTGCATGCCCTCGACGACGTCGAGTTCGGTATGCAGCGACTTGGCTTCCTCGACGGTGATGACACCCTCGTTGCCGACCTTCTCCATCGCCTTGGCGATCATCTCGCCGATCTCGCGCTCGCCGTTGGCCGAGATCGTGCCGACCTGGGCGACCTGATCGGAGGTCGAGATCTTCTTGGAACGCTTCTCGAGGTCGGCGACGACGACCTCGACGGCGGCGTCGATGCCGCGCTTCAGATCCATCGGGTTGATGCCGGCGGCAACGGCCTTGGCGCCCTCACGGACGATGGCCTGGGCCAGCACGGTCGCGGTTGTGGTGCCGTCACCGGCGGTGTCGTTGGCCTTCGACGCCACTTCGCGCACCATCTGCGCGCCCATGTTCTCGAACTTGTCGGAAAGCTCGATCTCCTTGGCAACGGTCACGCCGTCCTTGGAGATGCGCGGGGCGCCGAACGACTTCTCCAGCACCACGTTGCGACCCTTCGGGCCGAGTGTGACCTTCACCGCGTCGGCGAGGATGTCGACGCCTTGCAGCATCTTGTTGCGTGCCTCGACGCCAAACTTAACTTCCTTGGCAGCCATGCGAACTTCTCCTTCAGAATTGATATGCCCTTCGAGGAAGCGGCTCTACAGGCCCCTTGCTCAGGCGGCCTTCTTGCCGGACTTCGCGGTGCCCTCGAGCACCCCCATGACGTCCGACTCCTTCATAATCAGAAGATCCTCGCCGTCGATCTTCACCTCGGTGCCCGACCACTTGCCGAACAGCACCCGGTCGCCGACCTTGACGTCGAGCGCCTGGATCTTGCCGGACTCGTCGCGGGCGCCGGGGCCGACCGCCAGGATCTCGCCTTCCTGCGGCTTCTCCTTGGCGGTGTCCGGGATAATGATCCCGCCAGCGGTCTTCAGGTCGGCCTCGATGCGGCGGACCACGACCCGATCGTGCAGGGGCCGAAACTTCATGACCATTCCTCCGTACACTCAACAGTGTGAGACGTGTGTTGGACGACGTCGCCCGGGGAGGAGCCAACTCTGTTAGCACTCGCTCCCGGTGAGTGCCAGCGATGTAGGGAATTGCCGCTTCCGAGTCAAGCCGGGTGACGGGCGGGTAGCGACGGAAAATCGTCCGGTGGACCGCCGGCCGTCTTGGCAGCACTCGCTTAGATGTGCTGCCAAGTTGTTGAAATTACGCTGAAATCTCTTGCGGTCCGGTTCGCGAGCCAACATCCTGAAGGGCGTGAATGTTTCCAGCAGGATGAGGTCGCACATGCGTGTAAGCGTTCGTGATCTGCACCGCTACCGTCTCACCACCGCCGAGATCCTCTACCGCTTTCCGGACTTTCCAGGCCTGCTGCAGAGCTATCTCTGGCAGGACATGGACGTCGCCCCGGATTTCCCGCGGCTGACCAGGTTCCTGCACTACTGGGAGCGCAACCTGGACGGCAAGCTGTACGCCGTGCGCATCGCCAACGCCGAACTGGTACGGCCCCAGGAGATCGGCTACGCCGAGCACGACATCCGGCTGCACTAGCCCTTTGTGGCCGCGCCGGGCGAGGCTTCTCAGGATGAGGAAGGGACCGCGGCCCCGTCATCCTGAAGAGGCCGCGCAGCGGGCCTCGAACGGGTCACTCCGGCGCCAGCGTGACCTTCAGGCCGTCGATCTCCGGCGTCATGGTGATCTGGCACGACAGGCGGGAGTTCTCCTGCACCTCGAACGCCAGGTCGAGCATGTCGTTCTCCTCCTCGCCGCGCGGGTCCACGCGGTCGACCCAGGACGGGTCGACGTAGACGTGGCAGGTCGCGCAGGCGCAGGCGCCGCCGCACTCCGCGGTGATCGGCAACCCGGCGTCGCGGATGATCTCCATCACGCGCCAGCCGTTGGTGGCCTCGAGTTCGTGCTCGCCGCCGTCGCGGTCGGTGACGTGGATCTTCATGCAACCCCCAGTTTCTGCTGCAGTTCGGAGCTGGATGTCGTGTACTGGAACCGCACTTTGCGGTCAGGGTGAACGATTCGGATGGCGGCCTGCGCCATCAGCGCCGCCTCGTGGAAGCCCGACAGGATCAGCTTGAGCTTGCCCGGGTACCAGTTGATGTCGCCGATCGCGAAGATGCCCGGCGTCGAGGTCTGGAACCGCTCGGTGTCGACGGGTATCAGGTTCTCGTGCAGGTTCAGGCCGAACTCGGCGACCGGCCCGAGCTTCATGGTCAGCCCGTAGAACGCCAGCAGCGCGTCGCACTCGACCCGGCGCTCGCCGTCCCTGTCCTTGAGGATCACGGCTTCCAGCCGGCCGTCGGTGCCGTCGACGCCGCTGATCTGGGCGATGTCGAGGGTCATCGCGCCGGCCTCGACCAGGGCGCGCATCTTGTTGACGGTGTCGGGCGCGGCTCGGAACTCGTCGCGCCGGTGCACCAGGGTGAGGGAGGCGGCCAGCGGCTGCAGGTTCACCGTCCAGTCCAGCGCGGAATCGCCGCCGCCGGCGATCACCAGGTGCCGGCCGCGGAACTGCTCCATGCGGCGCACGGCGTAGAACACGCCGGTGCCTTCGTAGGCGTCGATGCCCTTGATCGGCGGTTTCTTCGGCACGAAGCTGCCGCCGCCGGCCGCGATCACCACGACCTTCGACTCGATCTCGGTCCCGAGGTCGGTGGTCAGCCGCCAGAAGCCGTCCGCGGTGCGCTCCAGCTTCTCGGCCATCTGCCCGAAGTGGAACACCGGGTCGAACGGCCGGATCTGCTCGATCAGCCGGTCCGTCAGTTCCTGGCCGGTGCACACCGGCACCGCCGGAATGTCGTAGATCGGCTTCTCGGGATACAACTCGGCGCACTGGCCGCCGGGCCGGTCGAGGATGTCGACCAGATGGCATTTGAGGTCGAGCAGCCCGAGCTCGAACACCGCGAACAGCCCGCACGGACCGGCACCCACGATGGTCACGTCGGTTCGGATCGGCTGGCCGGTCATGGTCACTCCCTGCAACGGGCAGCCCTGGTTCGGTCGGAGGGGACGAGGAAGGGCGGCGTCGAAACCAGAGTAGGTATGCGAAGGCGGCGACCGCTGCAAGCCCGCGGTCGCCTCCCGATGCCGCGCGCCAGGGTGGTGATGTCAACGCACCAGCGACACCCCCATGCCGAGCCCGGCCGCCCCGCCCAGCACCACCAGCATCGGCAGCTTCAGCCGCAGCAGGGCGATCGCCGCCAGCAGGCTCAGCCCGATCGCCGCCGGGTCGACGGAGCTCCAGTCCGGCACCAGCAGCCGCACCGGTCCGAGTCGGATGTCCGCCACCTCGGCGAAGAACACGTGGATCGCGAACCACACCCCGAGGTTCAGGACCACTCCGACCACCGCCGCGGTGATCGCCGACAGCGTGGCGTCGAGGGCGGCGTTGCCGCGCAGCCGCTCGATGAACGGCGCCCCGAGGAAGATCCACAGGAAGCACGGCGCGAACGTCACCCATACCGTCAGCGCCGCGCCGACGGCGCCGGCGGTCCACGGGTCGAGCCCGGTCGTCCCCCGGTAGGCGGCCAGGAATCCGACGAACTGGCCGACCAGGATCAGCGGCCCCGGGGTAGTCTCGGCGAGGCCCAGGCCATCGAGCATCTCGCCCGGCGTCAGCCAGCCATAGCCCTCGACCGCCTGCTGGGCGATGTAGCTCAAAACCGCGTAGGCGCCGCCGAAAGTCACTACCGCCATCTTGCTGAAGAACAGGGCGATGCGGACGAACACGTCCTCCGGCCCGAGCAGGGTGAGCAGCGCCACCACCGGCGCCGCCCACAGCAGCGCGCACACCGCCGCCGACACGAAGGCGCTGCGCGCTCCGGTCGGCGGCCGCGCGTTGGCGACGCCGGCCGCCCCCGCCGGGTCGTGTCCGGCGCCCCCGGCCAGCAGCGCCGGCCGCAGCAAGTGGATCAACGCGCCGGTGGCCGCGGCGGCCAGCACGATTGCCGGAAACGGCACGGCCAGGAAGAAGATTGCCACGAAGGCGGCGGCCGCGACCGCCACCGCGGCGCGCGATTTCAGCGCCCGCCGCCCGATCCGCAGCACCGCCTCGATCACCACCACCAGGACGGCGGCCTTGATGCCGAGGAACGCCGCCCCGACCAGCGCCAGGTCGGCGTAGCCGGCGTACAGCGTCGCCAAGCCGAGCATGACCAGCGCGCCCGGCAGCACGAACAACACGCCGGCCGCGATGCCGCCCGGGACGCCGTGCATCAGCCAGCCGACATAGGTGGCGAGCTGCTGCGCCTCGGGGCCGGGAAGCAGCATGCAGTAGTTGAGCGCGTGCAGGAACCGGCCCTCGTCGATCCAGCGCTTCTCCTCGACCAGGGTACGGTGCATCAGGGCGATCTGCCCGGCCGGCCCGCCGAAGCTCAGCAGGCCGATCCGCAACCAGGTCCGGGTGGCCTCGCCGAAGCCGACGATCGGGCCGGCCTCGGGCGCCGAGGCGGCGGCGGTCATCGCGCCACCGCCGCCGCCGGCGTTGCGGCCGGCCAGTCGTGGGTTTCGGCCGCGGCGAACCGTGCCCAGGCGTAGAGCGCGTCGTACAGCACCATGCCGAGCCTCAGCGCCTCCTGGTCGTCGCCGGTCGACGCCGAGATCCCGAGCGACAGGGCGAGCAGCCCGGCCGCCTCCGGCGCCAGATCGGGCCGCGCGGTGTCGGCGCCGCGCACGATGTCGGCGAGGCGCAGCAGCGCCGGATCGGCGATCCCGTAGGCGGCGATCAGGGTGTCGAAGCTGCAGGTGGCGCCGATGTGGGTGAGCTCGACCTCCGGAATGTCGAACGGCACGGCACCCAGGTCGTCGGCCGCGTCGCGTACCCACTCGGCCTCGACGTAGTGGACCTCGGCGC
>CAYNFA010000024.1:0-15769 GCA_964396345.1 uncultured Thalassobaculum sp. | reverse complement strand
GTCAAGCTGCTGCACGCCGCCGCCGAGAAGGCCGCCCGCGCCATCGGCCTGCCGCCCGACGATAAACGCTTCGCGGCACATATCACCCTCGCGCGCATCCGGCATCGGCAGAACGTGGATCGCCTCGTCGAGGTCTTCGACGGTTGCCGGCGCGGTCAGGGTCGCGGCGTTGCCGACCAGCACGTTGAGGCCCCCGAACGCCTCGACCGCGGCATCGACCGCGTCCTGCACGGAATCCGTCGAGCGGACGTCGCAGTAGGCGCCCTCGGCCCGCCCGCCGCCGGCGCGAATACGGGTCGCCAGGGCCTCGGCCTCGCCGCCGTGGAGATCGGCGATCCAGACCGCCGCCCCCTCGGCGGCGAGCAGTTCGACGATCGCCCTGCCGATACCCCGGGCAGCCCCGGTCACGATCGCCACCTTGTCGGCCAGACGGCCGGCCTCGACCCCGGACATCTCAGTTCTCCTTCGGCGTGATGATTCCGCCGCCGACCGAGCGCGGGTCGCGCAGGGTCCAACGCCCCGACTCGACGGTGTGGATGAAATCCTCGACCACAGCGTTGAACTTGTCGGGTTCCTCGAGGTTCAGGGTGTGCCCGGTCTTCGGCAGCACCGCGAGGGCCGCCGATGGAATGTTGCGCTTCATGTAGTTGCCGACGTCGAGGCAGGGCTCATCCTCGTCACCGTTCAGGATCAGGGTCGGCACGGTGAGCGCGCGCATCTTGTCGGTCAGGTCGTAGAGCGACGGGCGGCGCGACTGCACCCCGCGCATGGTGTTGGCCGAACCCAGGGTCGAGTGCTCGCAGAGTTGGGTCTCGAACTCCTTCCAGCCGCGCGGATCCTTCGCCTGGAACTGCACGCGGGTCGGGCCGATGGCGTACACCTTGCCCACCTTGTCCATGCCCTCGGCCTGGATGCGGGCGGATGTCGCCTCGCTCTCCTTCTTGAACTGGTCGCGCTTGTCGGCGTCGGCGCCGTAGCCACAGCCGGCCACCGTCAGCGACAGGGCGCGGTCGGGGTACTCGAAGCCGAAATGCAGCGTCGCAAAGCCGCCCATCGAGAGACCGACCACGTGGGCGGCGTCGATGCCGAGACCGTCCAGCACCGAGCGGATGTCGTCGCGGGCCCGGTCCTGCCCGTAAGCCTCATGGCTGTTGGGCACGTCGGAGGGCGGATAGCCGCGGGCGCAATAGGTGATGCAGCGGTAGCGGCGACCGAAATGCCGCATCTGCGGCTCCCACGACCGCCAGTCTCCGGCGTACTCGTGGACGAAAACGATCGGCGTGCCCTCGCCGACTTCCTCGAAGTACAGCTTCACCCCGTCATCGGTCGTGACGTGCGGCATGGCGCGAATCCTCCGGGCGGTATCTGGCGATGTTGATGCTGTCGGCGACGCTCGGTCACCCATTCAGTAGAACAGGCCGGGCAACCACAGGGCAATACCTGGGAAGGCCACGAGCAGGGCGATCATCGCCATCATCACGCCGACGAAGGGTATCACCCCGATCATCACGTCGTTGAGCGACCCGCGACCTCGAATGCCTTGAACCACATAGAGATTGACGCCGATGGGAGGGGTGATCAGGGCCGCCTCAAGCATCACCATCAGCAGGATTCCGAACCACACGGGATCGTAACCGAGCCCGGTCACGATCGGTGTAATGATCGGCGCCGTGGTGATCAGCATGGAGAGCGTCTCCATGAAGCAGCCGAGGACCAGATAGAAGGCGATCACCAGCAGCAGGGTCTCGAATGGGCTGAGGCCGAGGGAAATGATCAGGCGGGCGATCGCCTGTGTCATGCCGACCATCCCGAGCACGAAGTTCAGGAACACGGCCGCAATGATGATCAACATCACCATGGCGGTAGTGCGCATTGTCCCCTCGATCGCCTGGCGCAGCATGTCCAGCGACAGCGACCGGTTCAGACCTGCCAGCACCAGGGCCGCGACCACGCCGAGCGACGCCGCCTCGGTCGGGGTGGCGACGCCGGCGTAGATCGAGCCGACCACTACCAGGAAAATGCCCAGCGGCGGCAACAGGTCCGGTAGCGTCCGGAACCGGTCGATCCAGGCGATCGACACCCGGGTACCGTCGAGCGACGGGCGAATCATGCACAGCAGCGCGACCGCGAGCATGAACAGCGACGCCAGAACCAAGCCCGGGATGAAGCCGGCCAGGTAAAGTTCCGGCACCGAGGTGTCGGTCAGCATGCCGAACACGATCAGGTTGATCGATGGCGGGATCAGGATGCCGAGGGTGCCGCCGGCCGCCAGAGTCCCGAGGAACAGGCGCTCGTTGTAGCGGCGCCTGTCGACTTCCGGCAGCGCCACCGTGCCGATGGTCGCGGCGGTAGCCACGCTCGACCCGGAGGTCGCGGCGAACAAGGCGCAGGCGCCGATATTGGAATGCATCAGCCCACCCGGCAGCCACGACAACCATAGCGCCAGCGCACCGTACATGCGTTGGGCGATGCCGGCGCGCAGCAGGATCTCGCCCATCAGGACGAACATCGGGATGGCGAACAGCAGGAAGTCGATCGAGGTCTGCCAGGCGTTCTCGCCAAGGCCGCGCCAGAGAAAGCCGCCGGAGAACAGCTGGTCGATGGCCAAGCCGAGAGTTCCGAGCGCCGCCGCGACCGGCACGCTGAGGGCGATCATCACCAGCAGGATGACCAGGGTGGTGCCAAGCATCATGGTGCGCTGTCCCCGCTCATCCGACCTGTCTGCTGGTCGGATCTTCGTCCTCGATCGTCTCGTTTATGGTCAGGACGCCCGCAACCGCGTGAACTCCGGCATGATCACCGCGCGATAGCCGGATCGCCGAGACCACCAGCACCAGGACCAGGCTGAGGCAGAACAGCGTCAGACCGGCGAGCCAAAGGGTTTGAGGGATAGCCACCGGGGTGCGCAGCGGGGTGATCGACCGGGTGCCGAGCGCGATCGAGTCGCTCACCATCCCGTACACCCACCAGGTGAGCGGGAACGCGAAAACAGCGAGCGCCAGCGTCGAGACCATGTCGAGAATGGCACGCACCCGGCCCGGCATCAGGACATAAAGGGCGTCGATCCTGACGTTGGTGCGATTCAGCAGGGCGTAGGGCAGCGCGAACGCCGTCGAGACCGCGAAGACGTAACCGGAGATCTCGTCGGCCCCGCCGAGCGTCACGCCGATCAGGTCGCGCAGGACGACGTCGACGGTGACCATGATCGCCGAGCCGAGCAGACCGGCCCCGCCGATCCAGACGAGCCACAGGGAGAGCTTGCCGTCCCAGGCGAGAAGCTTGTCCATCATGGATTGGGCAACCGTGCGTATGGGAAATGGCCGGCCGCGGACGACGCGGCCGGCCGTTCCGGGGTGGACGTTACTTCGGGGCCGGCGCCTGCACGCCGGCGATCTTCCCGATGGTCTCGTTCCACGCTTTGACGCACTCGGCCCCGCACCGCTCGGCCCAGCGCTTCAGCACGACGTCCTCGAGCACCTTCTTGCGGACGGCGTCGTCCTCGGCCGACGGCTCGACCTTCTTCATGGTCGCGGCCTGGCCTTGCGTGCAGTCACCGCCGACGCCGGTGTTGCAGATCACGCCCATGCCGTCCTCGGCGATGTTGTTCTTCCAGGCGAGGCTCTCGAACTCCTTCATCTGGGCCTCCACGAACGCCTTGGTCTCGTCGTTCATCCGGTTCCAGGTGCCGAGGTTGATGGCGCCGAAGGTCGCGGTGTAGCCGAGCTTCATCAGGTAGGCGTTGGTCGCGACCTGCCACCACTTGGCCTGATAGGCCGGCATCGAGCCCGTAACGCCGCAATCGACCACGCCCTTCTCGAGCGCCGGCAGCACCTCGGCGAAGGCGATGGTGACCGACACGCCCTTCATGCCTTCGACGAAATCGCCCATCGAGGTGGTGTAGACGCGGGTCTTCTTGCCGGCGAGATCGGCGGCGCTGTTGACGTCGCCCTTGCACCAGAACAGCTGGCTCGGGAACGGATACAGGGCCAGCAGCTTGGCGCCGTAGGTCTTCTCGAAACGCTCGGCGATGATCGGCCGGTAGGCCTCCATCGAGGCCCGGGCGTCGTCCCAGTTCTGGATGACGCCGGAGAGATCGACACCCTCGACGATCGGATCCTCACCGGCGATGTAGCCGACGACGCCATGGGCGACGTCGAACACCCCGATCTTCAGCATCCGCATGACCTCGAAGCCCTTGATGCCGACCTCGGTCTGCGGCACGGCATCGGCCGTGATCTTGCCGCCGGATACCTCCGGCATGGTCTTCTGCCAGAACGGCCCCTCGTTGACCTTCCAGTTCGAAAGGTTGCCCCAGGTACCGACGACCTTGAGGTTCATCCGGTCCAACTCGGCCGAGGCCGGTCCGGCGATCAGGCTGCCGGCGACGATCGCCGCAGCCATAGCGATTGCGGATTTGCGCATTGTCATGCCTCCCATCACGTCCCTGAACACTCGGCTCGACCATCTGACGGATCGATTCCGACGCTGATCGTATAATTGTATACACAGCGCTGTACAGACGAGAAGCCCGCTCGGAGCTTTCAGCGGCGCCGCGACAGCACCAACGCCAGGGTGGCCGCGAACGTCGCCGCGCCGACGAAGGCGACGATCACCGCTGTCAGGGCGGGCAGCGGCCCGGCGAGCAGGTGCAGGGCGAGGCAGAAGCTGGTGTACACCACCATCGACGGCTGCGCGGCGTTCAGGGTGGCGGCGGTGAACTCGCGCCCGTAATGGCCGTGCAGCATCCACGCCGAGGCGATCAGCGTGGTCGGGAAGCCCAGCAGGAAGCCCGACCAAACCGGTCCGAGCCACGGGCTCGCGGTCGCCACCGACGCCACCACCAAGCCGGCCGCCACCGCCCGCACCAGCACGAAGGTCCACCCCGCCGGCGCCGCCGAACTGGTCGGCCGGCCGATGTCGCGGCGGCGCAGCAGCCAGGCCAGCAGCGCGCCCGTGCCGGCTGCCGCCACCGCAAACGGCAGCGTCGCCGGCAGCGCCTCGGTGGCCAGCGCCCAGGCCGTCCACGCCCCCACGCCGGCGGCCAGCGACAGCAGGAATCCGCCGCGCCGCGCGGCGTGGACCCAGGCGGTGCAGAACAGCAGCACCGCCCCCGTCACCGAGAACGCCGTCAGCGCGCCGGCGCGCACGAACTCCGCCTCCTGCTCCAGCGCGATGAAGAAGAAACCGGGCCCGGCGTTCACCGGCAGGGTGATCAGCACGCTGGTCAGCACCGGGCCGGCGCGCTGCGCCAGCCGCCCCGCCGCCACGATCACCCCCGCCGTGGCCGTCGCCTTCCAGAGGATCGAGACCAGGACGAGCGCGGCGCTCACCTCAGCCAGCCACCACCAGATCGACCAGCCGGCGGGCGTCGTCGAGCGTCTCCAGGCCGTCGACCAGGGCGATCAGGGCATCGGCGTTGGCCGCCGGGATCGGCCCGTCCGCGAAGGCGAGGTTGGTGCGGAACTTCGCCAGGTGCTCCTCGCGGGTCAGGGCCTTGGCCGGGTTGCCGTATACCACCGACACGGTTCGCGTCAGATCGGCGCCAGACCGCAGGCGCACCGTAACGGTGACCGGCGCCAGCGTGTTCTTGTCCGGGTTGTCGTCGGCGGTGATGGTGATCCGGCGCGCGAGGTCGAGTGTCGCGGGATCCGCCAGCGTCTCGGCCGTGAAGTCCCCGACCCCGAGCGTGCCGGTCAGTAGCAGCCGCGCCGCGGCGAAGCAGCCGCACAGCCGGGCGTAGTTCTGGGTCATGCCCTCGGTCGGCGGCCGCCCGATCAGGTGGCGGGTCAGCGACGGCACCGACGCGGCGACGGTGTCGATGTCGGCGGCGGTGAAGCCGTGCTCGGCGCGCAGTTCGCGCAGCGCGTCCATGATCCCGTGGGTGGCGCGCCCGCTCGGGAACGGCTTGTGCGCGACCTCGGCGATCCGCCAGACCCTTCCAAGGTCGCGGGTCAGCGCCTCGGCGTCGTAGTCGCCTTCCATCAGGTTCAGGTATCCGAACGGGCCTTCCAGCGTGCCGCGCAAGCCGGGGACGCCGGCCTCGGCCATCCGCACCGCCGTCACCGCGTTGCGGGCGTTGAAGCCGATCTGCATGGCCAGCAGCGGCGAGCCCTCGGTGTGGGCCTGCATGGTGCCGCCAGCTTGGGAGTAATAGAGGCCGAACGCGTTCAACAGGCGCTCGCGGTCGAGGCCGACGGCGGCGCCGATCGCCGCGACCGCCCCGAAGCCGCCGCCGACTGCCGGCCGGAAGAACCGGATGGCGTTGCGGGCCGAGGCGCCGATGTGGCAGGCCACGTCCACACCCAGCACCACCGCCCGCAGCAACTCGCGGCCGTCGACGCCGCCGCGCGCCTCAGCCTCGGCCAGCAGCGCCGCGAATGGGACCGCCATCGGGTGCAGCACCGCCTTCTCGTGGATGCAGTCAAACTCGGAATTGTGGATCAGGTAGCCGTTGAGGGCGGCCGCCGCGGCGACCGGCAGGGTCTCGCCCCGGCCCCACACCCGGGCGCCGGCGCCGGGCGCCATCGCCTGCGACGACGCCACCCATTCGCGCACCCAGGGCGCCCTGGTTCCGGCCAGCCCGACGCCCAGGCTGTCGAGGATGAACACCTTGGCGGCCCGGATCGCGGCGTCAGGAATGTCCTCGTAGCGGGTGCCGACCACGTGGTCGGCGAAACGTTCGATCGCGTCGGCCATGGCGGCGGATCCTGGGTTGCGCGCCGCTGAGCTCTGACTGGGCGGGAACAGCGGCGTCCGGGTGACGAGGCGCCGTTCGGGAGGGCCCAGCGGCGACGGCAGAGACTATCAGGAACCCGCGAGACCGGTGAAGCCGCTCACTCGCCCGCGACCGGAACGACGCCCGTGCGCTGCTGGCGCAGTTCGGCGAACGCCTGGCGCAGAATCGCGGCCGCCGATTTCAGGAACAGCGCCGCCATCGCCGCCGCCACCACCAGGTCCGGCCACCCCGAAGCGGTCAGCCACACCGCGCCGCCGGCCGCCACCACCGCCACATTGCCGATCGCGTCGTTGCGCGAGCACAGCCACACCGAGCGCACGTTGGCGTCGCCGTCGCGCCAGCGGAACAGGATCGCCACGCTGGCGAGGTTGGCGGCGAGCGCCAGGAACCCGACGCCCGACATCACGAGCGGCTCCGGCACGCCCAGCGCGAAGCTCTGCCAGACCGTGGCGCCGAGCACCCACACCCCCATGGCGGCGAGCGACACTCCCTTGAACACGGCGGCGCGCGCCCGCCAGGCATCCGGCCGGCCGATCACCCAGAGGCTGAGCCCGTAGGTCAGGCTGTCGGCCAGGAAGTCGAGCGAATCGGCGGCCAGCGCCATCGACCCGGCCAGCGCCCCGGCGCCGAGCTCGACCGCGAACATCACGGCGTTGATCGCAATGACGGCGAGCAAGGCTCGGCGGTAGCCGGTGGAAACGCCGGTGAAGGTCGGGGCGCAGGAGCAACAGCCGGTCATGGGGCAAAGTTGGGACAGTACGGCGACGGGAGCAAGACCGGGTGAGCGCGCTGACGGCCAGTTGCACCTTCCCGCGCCCCGTCCGACACTCCCTCCCGCACCATTTCGGGAGCCGCCCCCATGTCCCTCACCTTCGCCGTCGGAGATTTCCGGGTCGACCGGATCCTGGAGCAGGAGCTGCCGGGCTTCGATCCGTTCGAGTTCTTTCCCACGCTGACCCGCGAGATGCTGGACGAGCACCGGCACTGGCTGGAGCCGTCGGCGCTCGACCCGGCGACCGGGCAGCTGATCTTCCCGATGCAGTCCTACCTGGTGCGCACCGGCCGCCACACGATCCTGATCGACAGCTGCATCGGCAACCACAAGCCGCGGACCACGCGGCCGAACTGGCACATGAAGACCGACACCACCTACATGGACGCGCTGGCGCGGGCCGGCGTCGGCGTCGAGCAGGTCGACTTCGTGATGTGCACCCACCTGCACCCGGACCATGTCGGCTGGAACACCCGGCTGCTCGACGGTCGCTGGGTCCCGACCTTCCCGAACGCCCGCTACGTGTTCTCGAAGAAGGAGCTGGCGCATTGGGAGGCGCGGCACGCCGAGGCCGAGATCCCGTACATGACCGACAGCGTGCTGCCGGTGGTGGCGGCCGGCCAGGTGCTGCAGGTGACGAGCGATCACGCGCTGGAGGACGGCATCCGCCTGGAGCCGACGCCCGGCCACACCCCGGACCATTTCTCGGTGCACCTGACCTCCGCCGGCAGCGAGGCGGTGATGGCCGGCGACCTGATCCACTCGCCGATCCAGTGCCGCTACCCGAACCTGCCCGCCCGCCCCGACATCGACAAGCAGCAGGCGGTCGCCACCCGGACGGCGTTCATGGAGCGCTACTGCGAGACCGACACGCTGGTCTGCACCGCGCACTTCCCGTCGCCCTCGGTCGGCCACCTCACCCGCGTGGGCGACGCCTTCGGGTTCCGGTTCCGCGACGCCGGCTGAGGGCAACGGCGTGACCGCTGGCGGCGTCCCGCCGGCCGCGACCTGCGTGCTCCGTGTCGCGCTGGAGCGGCACGCGGCCGCGCACGGCGGCGACGTCTACGCGGTGTTCGAGGACGGCGGGCGCTGGAGCTTCGCCGACACGCTGGCGCGTGTCCGCGCGACCGCCGCCGGGCTGCAGCGGCTCGGCGTGCGCCAGGGCGACCGGGTGCTGATCATGCTGCCGAACGGCGCCATGGGCCTGCGCGCGATGTTCGCCGCCAACTACCTCGGCGCGGTCATGGTGCCGGTCAACACCGCCTATCGCGGCGCGCTGCTGGAGCACGTGATCGCCGATTCCGGCGCCCGCGTCGCGGTGATCGACGCCGGTCTGATCGATCGGGTGCTGGCGGCGGCGACCGGCGCGCTGGAGAGCATCGTGGTGGCGGGGAGCGATCGGCCGCCGGTGGCACCCGGCGGCTTGGCGCTGCACGGCCAGGCTATCCTGCTGCAGGCTGGCGCCGAGCCGCTGCCGCCGGAGCGGTCGATCGAGCTGTGGGACACCCAGTCGATCATCTTCACCTCCGGCACCACCGGGCGCTCCAAGGGCGTGCTGTCGTCCTACGCCCACAGCTACACCGCCATGAACCCGGAGACCTGGACCTGCACCCGGGCCGACGACCGCCACCTGCTGCACATGCCGATCTTCCACATCGGCGGCGCCTTCATCGCCTCGATGGCGCTCTGCATCGGCGCCTCGGTGGCGGTGGTCGAGCGCTTCCGCACCGAAACGTTCTGGCCGCTGGTCCGGCGGCTGGAAGTGACCTCGGTGTTTCTGCTGGGGGCGATGGCGACCTTCCTGTTGAAGCGGCCGCCGGCGCCGGACGACCGCGACCACCCGCTGCGCCACGTCATGATCGTGCCGCTCGGCGGCGCCGGCCCGGCGTTCCGCGAGCGCTTCGGGGTCGACGTCTACACCCTGTTCAACATGACCGAGATCAGCACGCCGCTGATCTCCGGTCCCAACCCCGCCAAGCCCGGCACCTGCGGTCGGCCGCGGCCGGGCGTCGAGTTGCGGCTGGTCGACGCCCACGACATCCCGGTTCCCGACGGCGCCCCCGGCGAACTGGTCATCCGCACCGACACCCCCTGGACCATGAGCCACGGCTACCACGGTCGTCCGGAGGCGACCGCCGATGCTTGGCGCAACGGCTGGTTCCACACCGGCGACGTGTTCGCGCGCGACGCCGACGGCGACTGGTTCTTCGTCGACCGCCTGAAGGACGCCATCCGCCGGCGCGGCGAGAACATCTCGTCCTACGAGGTCGAGGTCGAGATCCTGTCGCACCCCGACGTCCGCGAGGCCGCCGTGGTGGCGGTGCCGAGCGCCGACACCGAGGACGAGGTGCTGGCGGTGCTGGCCGCGGTGGAGGGCCGCAGCATCGACCCGGCGGCGATCATCGCCCACCTGGAGCCGCGCCTCGCGCGCTTCATGATCCCACGCTACATCCGGGTGGTCGACGACCTGCCGAAGACCCCCACATCCAAGGTCGAGAAGCACGTCCTGCGCGGCGTCGGGCTGACCGACGATTGCTGGGACCGCCTTGCCGAGCCACACCAGGGAAACACGCGATGAGCCGAACCGTCGTCCGGGTCTACACCGACTACAAGAGCCCCTACGCCTTCGTGGCGGTGCGGCCGACCTACGATCTCGCCGAGGAGTACGGCCTGGAACTGGAGTGGCGGCCCTACACGCTGCGCATCGCCGAGTACCTGGGCTCGGTGGAGAACCGCAGCGCGCATTCCTGGCGGCGCGTGAAGTACTCCTACATGGACGCAAGGCGCTTCGCCAACCAGCAGGGCCTGACCCTCAAGGGCCCGAAGCGGATCTACGACGGCTACTACGCCAATTCCGGCATGCTGTTCGCCCAGCAGGCCGGCATCTTCCGGCCGTACAACGACACCGTTTTCGAGAAGTTCTGGAAGCACGAGCTCGACATCGACGTGCTCGCCGAGGTGTCCGCGGTGATCGCAGCCCTCGGCGGCGACGCCGCGGCGTTCGAGGCCTACGCCGAGGGCCCGGGCCGCGCTGAGATGGACACCGTCATCGCGGAGGCCGAGGCGATGGGCGTGTTCGGCGTCCCGATGTTCGTGCTCGACGGCGAGCTGTTCTGGGGCGGCGACCGCCTGGATCTGCTGCGCGAGCGGCTGGAGGGGCGCATTGTATCCAGTAGCTAAGCTAGGTTGCGCGCATCGTCGACCCGACAGACACTGTCAGAGTCAGATCCAGAGGCGAGCCGTGCCACCCACATTTTCCACAAGCTATGTCCGAGTGGCCAGGTTTTTGCCAGTGCCTCTCCCTCATGGCCGCACTTGCAGTTTCCCGCACCTGCGAAAAATTGCTGGGGGAGAGTCGCCAATGTCTGGATCCGGCCAGCTGACGACCAGCAAGCTATTCCTCCAGATTCTCTCTCGCGTACACGCGGCGCTCGTAGTGGCTCGCCCCAAAGTCTCTGATCTCTGTCAGCCAAATCAAGTCGGATGTTCAGATCAAGCACAGCCGAATGTATGCTCAATTAATTAGAGATTTACTATACTGAGAGGCTATAATGGGTAACTACATCAAAGTAGAGACGATCGGGAGCGGAGGATTTGGTGATGTAGATTTAGTCTGCACCAATGAGGGCACCAGATATGCCAGAAAAACTTTTGCCAGAAACCAACCACTCGATGACTCTTTACTTGAAAATGTTCTCCGGCGATTTTCTAAGGAGGCCAGAATACAAAAGAGCATATCCCATCGAAACATCGTTCCAGTTTATGACGACAACCTGAATGTCATACCGCCCTACTATATAATGCCTCTGGCCGACTCGACTCTTGACAAGGATCTTCAAAATGACAGAACACTCGATGGACAATTTATATCGGCTTTAAGTGATATTGTATCTGGGCTTGATGAACTACATTCGATGCAGATATATCACAGAGACTTAAAACCGCAGAATGTTCTTCGATTTACTGACGCTGGAATGAATTCATTTTATGCAATAAGTGACTTTGGTCTTATTTCACTCAGAGAATCTAATCTTTCCGTACTAACTAAAACCGGAATGAGAAAAGGGTCTGACTACTATACCGCGCCGGAAATTACAAAAGACTTAAAACGAGCGTCCGTGCAATCGGATGTCTACTCTCTTGGGTGCATTCTGCACGATATGATTGGCGTGGAAGACCGAGTACCGTGCGGTGAGATTCGAGAGTCAGGGGCATTTAGTGCAATTCTACTCGGCTGCACGCGGCGAGAGCCGTCATTGAGATTTAAATCAGCAAAAGCCGTACTGGACGCAATTGTTGGAATTGAGTTTACTCCATCTATTCAGCCAACTATTGCTTCGTACGATTATGTCGAAGCACTCGATGCGACAGAGTCTCCAGATCCAGAACTTTGGCCAAAATTAGCTGAATTTATTGAACATCATTCATCAATGGATGACAAGGCGGCCATATTTGGGCGCTTGAGTGCCGATCATATTGAAGCACTGTGCGAAACAGACGTCGATTCGGCCTCAATCATTGGCATTGGATTCGCGCGCTGGGTATCCAGTCGGGCATTTCCATTTGAGTACTGCGATGCACTAGCAAATAGACTAGAGGCTTTCTATTCCGTCTTAAATTTTGAGACTAAAGTTGAATGCCTCATGGCTATGCTTTCAATGGGAACATCGCACAACCGTTGGTACGTGGAGCGCAAATTTGCACGCCTCTGCTCGTCAAGCATGGATGAGAATCTCGCGAAACGACTCTCAGTGCAGTTTCATATTGAAGGATCTAACGTTTGCGATCAGATTGAACATCTTGAACAGTCGATCAGCATAAGTCGCGATTCCCTTCATCCGATACTCGTAAGAACTCTGGTCGACATCTGCAAATGATCTTTAACGCCGCAGCCATATCAAATCCCGGCCCTCGCAACTTGAATGAGGACGAAGTCATATACTGGTCCCCAACAACCACTATGTTGATTGGCGGCATTGCCGATGGCCTGGGAGGCATGGGTGGTGGTAGCGATGCTTCTCGGATTGCCATATCCGCGCTCAAAAGATCTTTGAACCAGAACTCAACTCAAGAAGATTTAGTTTCTGCGGCAGAGTTCGCCCATAATGAGATATTGGCTATACAGAAATTAAAGCCACAACTTAAGCGGATGGCTACTACACTTACTTTTGGAATTTTTAATAACAACTCGTTAATTGGAATACATTGTGGCGACAGTCGCGCCTCTATCGCTCGAGGAGAAGGGATTAGAAAATTAACAACCGACCACTCGGAACGTGAACGTTTGCTTCGAGCCGGGAAAATCACTAAGAAGGAATTTAACGATTACCCTCGAAAAAATATTCTTGAAAGCGCCATCGGAGGATCTACCCCCCCACAGATCGACTCATTTAATTTTGACCTACAGTCTGGTGACAAAATATTCTTTACGACCGATGGCGTACACGAAATTGTAAAGCTACGAGAGATGCGTGCTATCGCAGAGCATCACGTTGACGCTAACAAATTCGTCAACGAAATTGTTCAGACTGTCGAATCTCGTTCACCAGATGATAACTTTTCAATCCTGGCCGTATTTGTCTTGTAAGAATCGAAAATCTTATTCATCGTTTTCCCTCACGCCCCCCGAGCAATCTCCCAGCCGATCTCGGCCAGCCGCGGCGCCTTGGCGCCCACTTCCAGCGCGTCGAGCGAGCTGGCGTTGCCGGCCAGGCCGCGGGCGTAGACGCCCTGGCAGATCGCCGCCAGCCGGAAGAACGAGAACGCCTGGAAATACGGCAGGTCGGGGATGCCGTCGCGGCCCGTGCGCCGGCAGTAGGCGGCGATGTAGTCGACCTCGGCCGGGATGCCGCGCTCCTCGAGGTCGAGCCCGACCATGCCCTTCAGCGCCTTCTCGTCGTACGGCATGCGGTACGGCATGCAGTTGTAGGCGAGGTCGGCGAGCGGGTGGCCGAGGGTCGACAGCTCCCAGTCCAGGATCGCGATCACCCGCGGCTCGGTCGGGTGCAGCATCAGGTTCGGCAACCGGAAGTCGCCGTGCGCGATCGCCACCTCGTCGGCCGGCGGCTCGCGTTCCTTCAGCCACGCGATCAGCCGGTCCATGTCGGGCATCGGATCGGTCTTGGACGCCTCGAACTGTCGGCTCCAGCGGTCGATCTGGCGGCCGACATAGTTCGCCGGCTTGCCGAAATCGCCGAGCCCGATCGCGACGATATCGGCGCTGTGCAGCCGCGCCATGGCGTCGTTCATGGAATCCCAGACCGCGGCGCGCTCCTCGGGCGTGAAGCCCGCGTCGAGCGACGGCTCTCCGGGGATCCGGCCGTCGAGAAAATCCATGACGTAGAACGCCGTGCCGATGACGGACGTGTCCTCGCACAGCAGCCGCATGGTGGGCACCGGCACGTCGGTTCTGGCCAGCGCCGCCATCACCCGGTACTCGCGCTCCACCATGTGCGCCGACGGCAGCAGCGTGCCGGGCGGCTTCTTGCGCAGCACGTAGGCGTCGTCGCCGGCCTCCAGCCGGAAGGTCGGGTTCGACTGGCCGCCCTGGAACTGCAGGACGCGCAGCCCGCGATCGGCGCCGGGCAGCCCCTGCTCTGCCAGATAGCGGGCCAGGCGTGTCTCGTCGAAGCGGTGAGCGTCGGTGACGGGTCCGAGCATCGTGGTGCCTCCGCTGCCGTCAGGACGGGTCGCCGACCGTGCGCCCGCCGTCGGCGACGATGGTCTGGCCGGTGATGAAGGAAGCGCTGTCGGAGGCGAGGAAGGTGGCCAGAGCGGCGATCTCCACCGGCTCGCCGATGCGCTTCAGCGGCGTCATCGCCTCCATGATCGCCAGGCGCTTCGGATCCTCCCACAGGGCGCGGGCGAAGTCGGTGCGGATCAGGCCGGGGGCGATGGCGTTGACCCGGATGTTGTCGCCGCCCCACTCGACCGCGAGGTTGCGCACCATCTGCTGCTCGGCGGCCTTGGAGATGCCGTAGATGCCGAGCTTGCGGTTGCCGTACATCGAGGCAATCGACGAGATCAGGATGATCGCGCCATTCTTCCGCCCGGCCATCTGCGGCGCCACCATGTTGCACAGCCAGAACGCGCTCTTGACGTTGGTGGTCATGATCTTGTCGTAGGCCTCGTCGGAGACCTCGCGCATCGGCCCGAACACCGGGTTGGTGGCGGCGTTGCAGACCAGCACGTCGATCCGGCCGTAGGCCGTCATGGCGGCGGCGACCAGCGCCTCCAGTTCCTCCTTGCGGCCGATGTTGCAGGGGATCGCCGTCGCCTCGCCGCCCTCGGCGCGGATGGCGTCGACCACCGCGTCGCAGGCGTCGCGCTTGCGGCTCGACACCACCACCTTGGCGCCCTGCTTGGCCATGGTCTCGGCGATCGCCCGTCCGATGCCGCGCGACGACCCGGTGACCAGGGCCACCTTGCCGGTGAGTTCGAACATCGTGGCGGTTCCTCCCCTGGTATTGATGTTGTTGATCAGCGGGGCGTGACGGCGGGCGGCCTGGCGATCACGTCGCGGTGACACCGCCGTCGACCACCAGTTCAGCTCCGGTCACGAACGCCGCGTCGTCGCTGGCCAGATACAGCACCGCCGCCGCGACGTCGGCCGGCGCCCCCAGACGGCCGAGCGGGCTGGCGCCTTCCAACCCGGCGCGCAAGCGATCGGGATCGCGGTGGGCGGCGACCATGCGGTCGACCATCGGCGTGTCGGTGTAGGACGGGTGCACCGAGTTGCAGCGGATGCCGTAACCCTTGCGGGCGCAATGCAGGGCGACCGACTTCGTCAGCATCCGCACCGCCCCCTTCGAGGCGCAATAGGCCGCGAGTTGCGGCGCGCCGACGATGCCGGCGATGCTGGAGATGTTGACGATCGAACCACCGCCGCCGGCCTTCATCACACGGACGCCGTGCTTGCAGCCAAGCATCGTGCCCTCGGCGTTGACCCCTTGGATGCGCCGCCAGGCGTCGACCGTCACATCCTCGATCGATCCGTCGCCGGCGATGATCCCGGCGTTGTTGACCAGGATGTCGAGGCGTCCGTGACGGTCGAGCACGCCGTCGAGGCCGGCGATCCAATCATCCTCGTCGGTGACGTCGAGGGCGACGACCTCGGCCGATCCGCCCTCCTCGCCGATCTCCGCCACCACCGCCAGCGCCACCGTTTCCTCGATGTCCGCGACCATCACGGTGGCCCCCTGCTCGGCCAGGACCCGGGCGATCGCCCGCCCGATCCCGGACGCCGCCCCGGTCACCAGCGC